>JAFTBX010000006.1 GCA_017455005.1 Lachnospiraceae bacterium
GCTTATGCGCCCTCGGCCGCTACGCTGAGGCACGCGGCTATTACGAAAAGGCCATGGACCAGATGGCGAAGGTCCCCGGCGGCCAGTTGGAGCAGGCGATCACCTGCCTCAACATTGCGAACGCTCTCGAGGACGAGCTCGGCATGGAAGAAGCGGAGCCGCAGATCTTTGATCTCCTGGACCGCGCGTACGAGCTGCTCGACTCCCCGGAGCCGAAGCGCGACGGCTACTATGCCTTTGTATGCGAAAAATGCGAGCCGACCTTTGCATACTACGGGTATTTTGCGGCGTCGCAGGAACTGAAAAAGCGGGCGGAGGCGATCTATGAAAGGTCTTGAACTGGCGAAAGCCTACTTTACGGAGTGCGGCCTCCCGATGCTGGAGCGCGATTTTCCGGACGTCCTTCCATATCTTGCGGCGGGGCTCTGCGGCAGCGGCTCGGAGTGCTTCGGCTTTGACGACGAGGTCTCCGAGGACCATGACTTCGAGCCCGGCTTCATCCTCTTCCTTCCCGGGGAGGACATCATTGACAGACGCACCGCCTTCCTCCTGGAGCGCGCCTACGCGAAGCTCCCGAAGGAGTTCATGGGCTACCACCGTTCCCTGATGCAGCCTGCGGGCGGCTCCCGCCAC
Organism: Lachnospiraceae bacterium; assembly: GCA_017455005.1. Classification (GTDB taxonomy): domain Bacteria; phylum Bacillota; class Clostridia; order Lachnospirales; family Lachnospiraceae; genus Avilachnospira. Next base: position 634 of record JAFTBX010000006.1, read on the forward strand.
GGCGTCATCCGCACTGCCGACTTTTTTACGGATAAGACGGGCAATGCCGACGGCCGCTTCAGTCTTCACAAATGGATGACCGTCCCCGAATACGCCCTTGCGGAAGCGGTGAACGGAGAGATCTGGCTCGATAACCTGGGAGAGGTCACGGCCCTTCGCGAGCGGCTTTCCTTTTACCCGGAGGACATCCGCCTAAAGAAGCTTGCCGGCCATCTCCTTCTCATGAATCAGAGCGGCCAGTACAACTACACCCGCTGCATCCGCCACGGCGAACAGGCGGCCGCGCAGCTTGCGGTCTTCGAGTTCGTAAAAAGCGCGATGGCGGCCATTTTCCTTTTAAATAAGCGCTACCAGCCTTACTATAAGTGGAGCTTTAAGGCGCTCCGCGAGCTTCCGAAGCTTTCCATCGAGGCGGAGCTTATGGAGTACCTCATCACCACCGGCAACGAACCGGAGATGGCAGAGGAAAAGTACGCGGTCATCGAAGGCATCGCCGCCGACATCATTGGCGAGCTCATCGACCAGCAGGTCACGGAAGCCAACTGCGGCGACCTCGAAAAGCACGCGTATTCTGTCAATGACCACGTGGCCGATCCGGAGCTTCGCAACATGCACGTGCTGGCCGGGGTATGACGCCACGGCGCGTATTACAATCTTACTGAACTTTACTCTGCCGCACCCGGCTGGGTACTGTATAGTTACGAAAGGATATTATGCTTATACACGGATTACAGAAAATGACGCTTCTTGATTTCCCGGGCCATGTCGCCTGCACCGTCTTCTTAGGCGGCTGCGACTTGCGCTGCCCGTTCTGCCACAACTACGAGCTGGCGGACGGAAGCGCGCCCTCTGTCATGGATGATCAGGAGCTTTTAAAGTTTCTCTCAAAGCGCCGGGGGCTTTTGGACGGCGTGGCGATCACCGGCGGCGAGCCCTGTCTCAGGCCGGACCTCCCGGATCTTCTGAGAGAGATCCGCGCCCTCGGCTTTAAGACCAAGCTCGATACGAACGGCTTCCATCCGGAGCTTTTATCCCGTCTTCTTTCCGAAGGTCTCGTTGACTACACCGCGGTCGACATCAAAAACAGCGCCGCGAAGTACGCCGTCACCTGCGGCCTGCAGGAACTGGACCTGCGCCCCTTAAACGAGACGGTCTCGCTCCTTGTCGGCGGCGACTATGACTACGAGTTCCGCACGACGGTCGTAAAGGAGTTCCATGAGGCGTCGGACTTCGAGGAGATCGGACAGCTGATCCTCGGCGCGAAGCGCTACTTCCTGCAGTGCTTTACAGACCGCGACTCCGTTCCCTTCGAAGGACTCCACGCGCCCACGGCGGACGATCTGAAGGCCTACGCCGACATTGCCCGCAAGTATGTGCCGGAGACCGGGATCCGCGGAGTGGATCTTTGAAAGTTTCGTGCAAAATCGGAATCCGCGTTAGTGATTGACATAACGCGCCACAAGATATAGTACAAGATATTGTTTTTTCTTACGATTTTCATACCAGATATTGACACCCCTGTTGTGACGGTGATAAGATAAAATCGATTTGGCGCTATGAGTGTCCTCTTTTGCATCCTCTTTCAGCAGGGTGCATTGCGCCGGACCGGGCTATAACAGTCCTTTCAGGCAGCATTTTCCGAAGGACTCCCGGCGCGCCGAAACAATTAATCTTATTACTACAGGGGTGTTTTATTATGTATCAGGTTGTGAAAAGAGACGGCAAGATCGCGGATTTCAACATCAGCAAGATCTCTGCCGCGATCACCAAGGCATTCGAGGCGCTGGGCAAGCAGTACCATCCGAGCGTCATCGAACTGATCTCCCTCCATGTCACTGCCGACTTCGAGAAGAAGGTCAAGGACGGCAGGATCACGGTCGAGGAGATCCAGGACAGCGTTGAGAAGGTGCTTTCCGAGTCCGGTTACGCGGATGTCGCGAAGGCCTACATTTTGTACCGCAGACAGCGTGAGAAGGTCCGTAACATCAACTCCACGCTGCTCAACTACAAGGATCTTGTGGACAACTACCTCAAGATCAACGACTGGCGTGTCAAGGAGAACTCCACCGTCACCTATTCCGTCGGCGGTCTGATCCTTTCCAACTCCGGCGCCATCACCGCGAACTACTGGCTGAGCGAGGTCTATGACGATGAGATCGCGGAAGCACACCGTAACGCTTCCATCCATCTGCATGACCTTTCCATGCTGACAGGCTACTGCGCAGGCTGGAGCTTAAAGCAGCTGATCCAGGAGGGTCTCGGCGGCGTTCCCGGCAAGATCACGTCCAGCCCGGCCAACCACCTTTCCACCCTCTGCAACCAGATGGTCAACTTCCTCGGCATCATGCAGAACGAGTGGGCAGGCGCGCAGGCATTCTCTTCTTTTGATACCTATCTCGCACCCTTTGTCAAGATCGATAACCTTACACAGAAGGAAGTCAAGCAGTGTGTCCAGTCCTTCGTCTACGGCGTCAACACACCGTCCCGCTGGGGCACGCAGGCACCCTTCTCCAACATTACCCTGGACTGGGTCGTTCCGAACGATATGAAGAACCTTCCTGCCATCATTGGCGGCAAGGAGATGGACTTCACCTACGGCGACTGCCAGAAGGAGATGGACATGGTCAACAAGGCGTTCATCGAGATCATGATCGAGGGCGACGCCAAC
>JAFTBX010000048.1 GCA_017455005.1 Lachnospiraceae bacterium
CATCGAGCTGTTTAAGCGTCACGGCATTCTGACGGTTGAAGAGGTCCGCGCACGCAAGAATATCGGTCTGACGGAGTATGTCAAGATCGTCAATATTGAAGCAAACACCATGATCCTGATCACGGACAAGGAGATCATTCCTGCCGCGATCAAGGCGGGAAATGACATGGCGCACGGCATCGAATCCAAACAGGCACTCGGTCTCGATGTAAAGCATGAGCTGACGATTCTGAACCGGATCAATGACTGTGTACGGACCCTGACGGTCAACAATGAGAAGATCGCCGACTCCGCGGCGATCCGGATCGAGGACCCGGAGCAGGCCGGCATGCACACCTACCGCAACACGATCCCGCTGATGCAGGAGGAACGCCGCCTGGTCGACGAACTGGAGATGATGATCGACAAGAAATACTGGCCGTATCCGGACTATACGGACCTGTTGTTCTACGTATAATAAAAACAATCAGAGCATCCGTGCCCACCAAGCGTGTGGGGACGGATGTCTTTGGACTTGAACAAACGTTTTTCAGGGAGGTGAACAAAGTGAAAAAGCATTGTCTGAGTATTGCAGCCGCCTTTATGATGCTGGCCCTGCTTTGCGCATGTGGAGCGAAAAACAGCTATCCGGGCGATTCATACATGGTGGCGGAGACGATGGCCGCAACTTCGGCGGCAAAACAGGAAGCCTATATGGCCCCTATGGCAGAAATGGCCGTGGAGGACGCCGCCTCATTCGGCGGGACGAGCATGGTTTCCGGCAGCAGCGCAGGCGGCGCGGCACCGGTGACGGAGGAGGATCTGTCGGGAACAGTCGGGGAGGAAGTACCTGCTTCACGAAAGCTGATCCGTAACGTTAATCTGTCCCTCCAGACCATTCAATATGATGCCGTTGTCGAGAACCTGCGCGCAAGGGTGGCGGAGTTCGGCGGCTATATTGAGCAGTCCGACCTGTATGACGCAGGCTACTACGGACGCTCTGCCCGCAGCATGAACATGACAGCCAGGATCCCCGCTGACCGTCTGGACGCATTTCTTGAGACCGCGACTGAGAACGCAAAGGTCACGAACCGTTCGGAAAATACGCAGGATATTACGCTGAAGTATATCGACATGGAGGCGCGCGTCGAGACCCTGGAGGTAGAGAGAGACCGGCTTATGGAGCTGCTTGCCGAGGCGGACAACATTGACAGCATCATCGCTCTGGAGAGCCGTCTTTCGGAGATACGTTATGAGCTCGAGAGCATCAAAAGCTCACTCAGAGTCTATGACAACCAGGTGACTTACAGCACGGTATGGATCAATCTGAATGAAGTTGAAGTCCTCAAGGAAACAAAGGAAGCCACATTCAGTGAGCGCCTCAGCTCCAGTTTCAAGCAGAATCTGCTGGATCTGATGGATACGGTAACGGACCTGCTGATCTGGTTCCTGTCCAATCTGCCGGCAATCATCCTTGTGTTTATCGTGGTCTGGATCGTGATCGGGATCCTGCACGCGATCTTCAGCAAGGAAAGAAGAGAGGCGCGTAAAGAAAAGAAAAGGCTGAAGAAAGAACAGAAACTTGCAAAAAAAGAGCACCGCGATGAAAACGGTGCGGGAAATAAACCGGAAAACGGCAGCGGATCGTAAGACCTGTCAGAGAACCTAACGGGGATCCCGGAACATCAGCTGCTCAGCCCGGCTGTCGATCTCATCATGACCGACCATATCGTCTTTGATTCCAAGGGCATCGGCGCTGTAGTCGGTGCCTTTGGTCTGCTTCAGGAGCTGACGAAGAAAGCGGAAACATGCGTCTTCTCCATCATCCTTCATGATGCAGAGCGCTTTTTCGAGAACCAGCCGGGTATCACGGTGCAGGACAGAATGGTCTTTACAGCGGATATAATGCTCCCAGGCCATGGACGGCCGGTAGTTGTCCCTGTTATAGGCAATGCAGGCAGCTCTGCGGTCACAGACCATCTCCGCCAGATAGCGCATCGGCATCTTGTTGCCATAGACAAGCCTTCCGGGCTGGTTGGAGTAGTCGATCCAGTACTCAAAGTGGTGCTTGTTTCTGCCCTTGTGGTGCAGCCAGGATTCGGAGCAGCCGTCATTGACCAGACGCTCGACAGCATTGGGCGAACGGTGACCGTCATAATAGCGGACACCGGTCCCGAACTCAAGCGGCGTGAACTTGGAAAGGTCATGAAGGATGCCCTGACGATAAAGGCCAAGCCGGAAACATCCCTGCGCCACATACTTTTTATGTGTGCAGACTGTCAGGAAGTGACCGCGCAGACGGTGCCAGAATGTAGTTGTCTGAAAAGCATAGCTGTCCATAGCGAAAGAATTATACCATAAAGACCGGACTTGTGCTATCATAAACGGGATACGCGATGAATATGCAGGTGATCCCGCAAAAGGACGCCGGCAGTCTGAGATGAAAGAGTCATTATGAGCGAAATTACGACAGATATCAGAAAAATAACATTTCAGGACATGGAAGCTGAGGATATGATCTCGCTGAGTGCCATGTTCCACATGCGGCCGAACAAAAGCTGTGACAGCGCGCCGCTGTGCAATTATCTTTATAAAGAGTATTATAACGTGCGTTTTGCGGTGCTGGACGAGGGCAGGGCACTGCTTTTGCAGTTTGTAGGTCCGGAAGGAGAAGCCTACGGATTCCCGCCGCACTGCAGGGAGGAAGACCTCACGCATTACTTTAAGGTTCAGGAGCGCTATTATAACGAGGTCCTGGGGATTCCGCTGCTTATTTATTCTGCGGACGAGGAAGCGGTCACACATCTCAGAGCGGAAGGCGCGCTGGATAATTACGAAGTCACAGAGGCGGATGATCTCAAGGACTATCTCTATGACGGCGACGCGCTGCGGACGCTGGCAGGCAGAAAGTACAGCAAGAAGAGAAACCATCTGCATAAGTTTGAAGAAGCGTACAGCGGCCGTTGGGAGTATCGCAGGATCACGCCGGAAGATAAGGATGAAGTCACGTCCTTTTTAAAGGCCTGGATGCATGAAAAGGAAGAAAAAGGGGCAATGGTCGGCATCAATGAGAACCAGGAGACCTTTGATTCCATGGAAGAACTGGAAGGCGAGTACCGAGGCATCTATAAGATCATCACCAATCCGGCGTTGTTTGACTATATCCGTGTAGGCGGCATTTTTATCGACGGAAAGCTGAAGGCTTTTTCGCTCGGCGACTACAACCCCTGTGAGGAAATGGCAATCATCGATGTGGAAAAGGCGGACGCGGAGATCGTCGGACTTTATCAGGCGATCAATCAGCAGTTTCTGCTGCATGAATATCCCGACGCGAAGATCGTGAACAGGGAAGACGACGTAGGCATGGAAGGACTGCGTCAGTCAAAGCTGTCTTATTATCCGATCGGGTTCGAAAGGAAATACACACTCCGGCAGAAGAATTTTAAAGCATCCGGATCATAAGCCGGATCCGGTGGGAGACTGACATGGTCAGATTTCTGGATAAAAGTGAATATTTTGATACCATCCCGCTGTTTACGGCGTGCTTTGGAGAGGATCCGGAATTTCTCGAAGAGTATTACGGAACTCCTGCAAAGCCCGGTGAAGTTTTTAAAGGACGGATCGCCGTAAAGGAGACAGACGGAAAGATTGTATCCATGGTCCATCTGAAACCGGTACGGGCGCGGTATGATGCAAAGGAAGGTTCGAACGACGGTGTGCATGTCTCTTATATACTGTGTGTCAGTACGTTTCCGGAGTATCGTCACAGGGGATACATGGATGAGGTTATGACACTCGTGACAGAGACGCTGCGCTCCGAGGGCGATCCATGGTGTTTCCTGATCGCGGTGGATAAAGCAATCTACCGTCATCTCGGATTTGTTTATGACTGGAAGCTCACGGAGGCGGAGGCGGAAATGCTGTACGCCGATGAAGGATTGAGTGATGCGAGCGCAAAGCTGCTGAACGCGAAAGAGATGCAGTTCCCGTCGACGATCAGACCGGAGACAGTATAATATGAACCATAAACTACTCAGCAGGCTGGCCGCGGTCCTGACACAGACGATCTGGGGTTTTTCCTTTATCGCCTCCAAGATCGCTTTCAGCTATACCAATCCGATCATCCTGTTAGCCTACCGGTTTACAACAGCATTTCTCGTGATGCATCTGATCAGGACAGCCGCGGGGATCCGCTTTGATATGAAGGGGAAGCCTGTAAAGGAACTGATGATCCTGGGCATTCTGCAGCCAATCGCCTACTTTCTTTGTGAAAACTACGGGATCGAGATGAGTTCTGCAACATTTTCCGGCATTATGATCGCACTGATCCCCATTGCGTCGCTGATCGCGGCCGCGCTTTTCTTAAGAGAAATGCCGACCGTCAGGCAGATCTTTTTTTCCATTTTATCAGTGACCGGCGTGATCGTGATGTCGGTAACACCCGGACAGCAGCAGCTTGCCACTGTACCCGGCGCCGTTTTGATGCTCGGTGCCGTGTCTGCCGCCGCGGCGTATATGCTGCTTTCGAGGAAACTGTCGGAGCAGTTTACGGCATTTGAAAGAACGTACTTTATGTTTGCGGAGGGCTGCGTGTTCTTCCTGATCATTGCTCTGCTAACGAATCTGAGACATCCGGAAGCGCTGGCAGTTCCTGCGGGGAATCCGGCTTTTATCTTGGCTGTTCTGTTTCTGGGGATCCTGTCATCTGTGGTGGCGTTCTACAGTCAGAACTACAGTGTGACATACCTGCCGGTCGCAGAAGCGACAGTCTTTGCCAACCTTTCTACAGTCGTGGCCATCATCGCAGGTGTGCTGATCCTGCACGAACCGCTGTCCCGTCTTACAGTGCCGTGCACGATCGTCATCATTGCCGGCGTCATCGGCGTGTAGCTGAGCGCTCGGAAAGACACCGTGAATGTGAATTAATACACGGAAACATAAAAAGTACAAAGTAAAAGTCATTGTGTATCTGTTGCGGATTTGTTATAATATGGCACCGTGACATAAAATATCCTTGCTCCTGCAGGCTGACAGGGGCCGGAGACCAAAAGGAGGTAACACCATGAATAAGTATGAAGTTACAGTTATTCTTAGTGCGAAACTCGAAGAAGAAGCCAGAGCGGAAGTTCTTGAGAAGATCAAGGGCTACATCACCCGTTACAACGGCACAGTAGGAGAGACTGAGGAGTGGGGCAAGAAGAGACTCGCTTATGAGATCCAGCGCCAGACCGAAGGTTTCTACTATCTGATCAACTTCGAGGGAGACTCAACCACCCCGAACGGACTTGAGTCAGAGCTTCGCATCTATGAGCCTGTTCTCAGATATCTGGTTGTCAAGAAGGCAGCCTGATAGAGGAGAAATATTCCTGATCAGAAAGAAGAGGAACAAATGAATAAAGTTATCTTAATGGGCAGATTAACCAGGGATCCCGATATCAGATACAGCCAGGGAGAAAACAGTCGTCCGATCGCCAGATATACACTGGCGGTAGACAGACGCAGAGCCAATGCAGATGGACAGCGTGAAGCTGATTTCATCGGATGTGTCGCTTTTGACAGACAGGCTGAATTTGCCGAAAGATACTTGCATCAGGGCACTAAGATCGCGATCACAGGACGCATTCAGACAGGCAGCTACACCAACAGAGACGGACAGAAGGTCTATACCACCGATGTGATCATCGAGGAGCAGGAGTTTGCCGAGAGCAAAGCCGCTTCCGAAAACCGTCAGGGCGGTTCCCCATACTCAAGCTATAACGGCGGCAGCAGCTACAACAGCGGTAACGCCGGTTACAGCCGCCAGAGCAACAGTGCTCCCGCGCCGGCAGCACCGGCTGCAGGCAGCGGTTACAGAGAGGAACAGCGCTCCGAGGGATTCGCATCAGAGATCGGCGAAGGTTTCATGAATATTCCGGAAGGTGTAGAAGACGAAGGCCTGCCGTTTAACTGATCAACGCACGAGAGAATAACAAGGAGGCATACCGATGGCATTTCAGAAGGCAGAAGGTAGAGAAGCAGGCGCTCATCCGAAGAAGATGGGCGGATTCCGCAGAAGACGTAAGGTCTGTGTATTCTGCAGCGAAAAGGCAAAACCGATCGATTACAAAGATGTTGCTACACTGAAGAAATACATCTCTGAGAGAGGCAAGATCCTTCCGAGACGTATTACCGGCAACTGCGCAGAGCATCAGAGAGAGCTTACCACGGCGATCAAGAGAGCAAGACATCTTGCACTTCTTCCCTACACTGTGGAATAATTCATTATCTGCAAACGACAAGGCACCGCGAAAGCGGTGCCTTTTTTGTGCTTCATAAAACAAAAGAAGCTGCCCGTACGGACAGCTTCCTTGTTTGTGATTTTACTCAGTCTGAGATCAAGCCTCAGAGATAGCGCCTACCGGGCAGGTGCCTGCGCAGGATCCGCAGTCGATGCAAGCATCAGCATCGATGTTGTACTGGGTGTCGCCCTGAGAAATAGCGCCTACCGGGCAGCCCTCAGCACAGGAACCACAAGAAATGCAGGAATCAGAAATCTTATATGCCATTATATTTACCTCCTTAATGGTACTGTTATATACTGCTAAACGCATCTTACAACATGACATTTTTGTTAGTCAAGAACAACAGACCCGTAATTTGTAAATTAAATATTAAATTTCAGTACATAAGTTGGAGAAGTGTCTGAATGGGCTCTTCCGACGAAAAATCAGGAACGAAAAATCAGATCGGACGATTTGTTTTCTATCCTGCAAAAGTGTGATATAATATTTCATTAAGTGTGACATTAACAGTTCCCGGTGACGGGCAGACCGTTTTCTACAGTGAAATATGAAAACTAACAGAAATACAACATTTTCCATCGCTTTTTACATGCGCTGGCCCCTGATCCTTTCAGCCCTGCTGATCCTGCTGAACCTGATCCTGTTTGCAGTGGATACGAAGGCCGCGCTTGTGATGCTCATTTTTACCGCGATCTTTGTGTTTGCTGCCATGGTGCTGTATTTCTACAGCAGGAAGTCACTGTTTACAGGACTGGTCAGTTTCGCCCAGGGATTTGGCAGCGCGGAGTCAAGACTCCTCGATGATATGAGCAATGCAGCTGCGATCTGTGACCTGAATGGCGCACTGATCTGGGTCAATCGCTCATTTGAGGAGCATTTCATGCCGGATCACGGGTATTCTCATATTCAGGCTGTTTTTCCGGATATTACGAAGGAGATCCTGTCTGAGCTCGATGAAATGGGCGTGATCCACAGTTCTTTCGGTGAACGGCGCTATCTCGTAGAGATGAACCCCACATCCCTCGCGGATACGGATGAGGTGATCGGGGCCGTGATGCCGAAGGAAGCGGACAAGCCCGTTGTGGCGATCATGGTCACGGATGAGACAGAGCTGATTCAGTACCGGAAGCTTTACGAAGAGACCAGATCCAGCAGCGGACTGATCTATGTAGACAACTACGATGAAGCGCTGGAGTCGATTGAGGAGGTAAGACGGAGTCTTCTTACCGCACTCGTGGACCGACGGATCAGCAACTACATCAGTTCCATGAACGGTATTGTCAAAAAGGTGGAAAAGGATAAGTACTTTTTCTTCGTCATGGAAAAGGATATCAGCCGCATGATCGAGGATCGTTTTTCCATTCTGGAAGAGGTCAAGACGATCAATATCGGCAATGAACAGCCCCTCACCTTAAGTATCGGTGTCGGGCGCGGCGGCAAGGACTATCAGGCGGACTATGAATCCTCGCGTGCCGCGATTGATCTCGCGCTCGGACGCGGCGGTGACCAGGCCGTAGTAAAGAACGGTGATAATGTTACCTACTTCGGCGGCAAGACCGCGGCCAAGGAAAAGAATGCGAGAGTCAAGGCAAGAGTCAAGGCACAGGCGCTGCAGGAACTCTTAAACTCCTGTGACAAGCTCATCGTCATGGGCCATAAGACAGGGGATGTTGACAGTCTCGGCTCGTCTGTCGGTATGTGGAAGATCGCGACAGCTTTCGGTAAAAAAGCCTATATCGTAGTCAACAGTGTGACGAAATCACTGGAACCTCTGTATCTCGCGTTTAAGGACAACCCGGATTATCCGGACGATATGTTTGTGACCGGTGAAGAGGCTCTGGAACTTCTGGACAAGCAGACGATCGTGACCGTTGTGGACGTCAACCGGCCCAGTTATACGGAGGAGCCGAGACTGCTGCAGCGTGCCGAGGAGATCGTCGTTATCGACCATCACCGCAAGGGAACGGAATCTATCGAACGGGCAACGCTGTCCTACATCGAGCCGTATGCTTCTTCAGCCTGCGAGATGGTCGCGGAGATCATTCAGTACATTGATGCGGAGATCCGTCTCGCTTCACTGGAAGCCGACGCGATGTACGGCGGTATCGTGATCGATACACAGAACTTTGTGAACCAGACCGGTGTCAGGACCTTCGAGGCTGCTGCGTTCCTGAAGCGCCAGGGCGCGTCGATCCCGAAGATCCGCAAGATGTTCCGCGACAGCCTGAATGACAGCCGCGCAAAGGCCGGTGCAATCGAGCGGGCAGAGATCTACAAGGGCCGCTATGCGATCAGCCGATTGGATCCTAAGGATGTGGATTCGCCGACGGTCGTAGGCGCACAGGCAGCCAACGGACTGCTGAATGTGGACGGTATCAAGGCGGCGTTTGTCGTTACTCCGTTCAATGACCAGATCTATGTCTCAGCCCGGAGTATTGATGAAGTAAATGTACAGCTGCTGATGGAGAAACTCGGCGGCGGCGGTCACATGACAGTGGCAGGCGCACAGCTGAAAGACATGTCGGCAGAGGAAGCGGCAGACCGCATCAGGGAACTGCTGGATGAATTAGATGAAAAAGGAGAACATTAAATGCAGGTTATTTTAATAGAAGATGTTAAGAGCCTCGGTAAGAAGGGTACGATCGTCAAAGTCAATGACAGCTATGCGCGTAACTATATCATTCCGCACAAGCTCGGCATCGAAGCGACCAAGGCAAATTTAAACGATCTGAAGCTGCAGAATGCCAATGCTGAAAAGCTGGAGGCTGCCAAGATCGCCAATGCGAGAGATATGAAGGCAGCGATCGACGGCAAGACCGTACAGGTTCCGATCCGTGCCGGCAAGGACGGCAAGGTTTTCGGTTCTGTTACCAGCAAGGAAGTCGCGGAAGCAATCAACAGAGACCTGAAGGTGGATGTCGATAAAAAGAAGATCGTGATGGAACCGATCAAGGCGATCGGCGTAACTCAGGTCAACGTCAAGCTGCATAAGGATATTGCCGCTGTTGTAAATGTCAAGGTCGGAGAAGCCTGATCATGGAGGAAACCAGACCAAACGATAACGATATACTGCAGAGAACATCGCCGCAGAATCTCGAAGCTGAAAAGTCCGTCATTGCTTCCATGCTGATGGATAAGGAGGCGATCGAGACTGCTTTAGGCATGCTGACCAAGGAGGACTTCTACTCACGTCAGTACGGAATGATGTTTGAAGCAATCCGGAAGCTTTACTTTAATCTGGACAAAGACGCTGTACCGGATCTGGTTACTGTGCAGGAACAGCTTGCAAAGGACGGAGCGCCGGCGGAGATGCAGTCCACGGATTATCTCCGGGCACTTTTTGAAGCCAGTCCTATATCCGTCAACATCCGGTCTTATGCCGAGATCGTTCGCAACAAATCCATACAGAGGCGCCTGATAAAGACCTGCGGCGAGATCAGCCAGATGTGCTATGATGACAACGAAAAGACGGAGGATATCCTGGCGGAGACCGAAGGCCGGGTTTTTGACATCCTGAAGAACGGAACAAGCGCCGAGTTTGTGCCGATCGAAGAAATCGTCATCAATGTTTACAACAAGATCCAGGAAGCTACGCTCAGTAAGGACCATATCACCGGACTGACGAGCGGCTTCATCGATCTGGACAACATGACGACGGGATTCCAGCCTTCAGACTTTATACTGATCGCCGCGCGTCCTTCCATGGGTAAAACGGCGTTCGTACTCAACATCCTGGAACATGTCGCGATTAAGAAAAACCGGCCGTGCATGGTCTTCTCTCTGGAAATGAGTAAGGAGCAGCTGGTCAACCGACTGTTCGCGATGGATTCGGGTATCGATGCGCAGGATCTGCGTTCCGGTAAGATCGGAGAGAGCGATCAGGAGAGGCTTCTGGATACGGCAGACCGGATCGGCAGTTCCAACATTGTTATTGACGACACGCCGGCGATCACCGTGACAGAGCTTCGATCCAAGTGCCGTAAGGTCAAGCTCGAAAGAGGACTCGACCTCGTCATCATCGACTATCTGCAGCTGATGAGCGGCGGCGGCACCCGCCACAGTGACAGCAGACAGCAGGAAGTCTCCGATATATCGAGAGCACTGAAGGCTCTTGCGAGAGACATTGAATGCCCCGTCATCGCGCTTTCCCAGCTCTCCCGCGCGGTTGAGACCCGTACAGACAAGCGGCCCATGCTTTCCGACCTGAGAGAGTCGGGCGCGATCGAGCAGGATGCGGACCTGGTCATGTTCCTTTACAGAGATGAATATTATCATCCGGACTCGGAGCATAAGGGCGAAGCAGAGGTGATCATTGCGAAGCAGAGAAACGGTCCGATCGGAACGGTCCGGCTTTACTGGCAGTCTTCGATCACCAAGTTTGTCAGCATCGAGAAAAACTATACATAAAAAAGAACCGGCCATCTGGCCGGTTCTCGTCATATAAAGCTTTTTATCTGGTGGCAAGGATCTCGTTGATCTGACCGGTAAGCGCGTCACAGTCGATACCGTGAACCATGCATGCTTCTTCCAGAGTCTCCATCTGGGATGCCGGGCATCCGAGGCAATGCATACCGGAACGCATCAGGATCGGAGCGATGATCTCATCGACATAAAGCAGCTCGCCGATGCGCATGTCCTTGTTAATCTCTTTCATAATAAACCTCCTGAAAATGAAATCAAATACTGTTCAGCTTTGCAATGGCGCCGTCAGGTATGATGATCTGATAATGCTCGTCATAATATGAGGGCGTGTTGATCACGATCCTCAGCATGCGGCCATACTCGGCGAGAACATTGCAGGCTTTGGAAAAATCTTCGGTCGGAGCCTGTCCGCTGCGGACCAGAAGAACATAACGGCCGTCGATCGGGCTTCTGTAGAGCGTGCTGCTGCCATCAAACGATGACGCGGCTTTGCTGGCCGCGATCGCCATATCCAGATCCGTGAAGGAAAACGCGCGGAAAGCGGCGGTTCCATCCGGTTCGGAAGCTGCAGTTTCCTTTGGCGGCTCCTCATGAGCAGCCTTTACCTCTGCTCCCTCCGGCTGGGGATCCAGCTTCTGCAGCTGGTTCACAAGACCGCCGGCACCTTCAAGAAGCGCGGAGGTAAGACGGCTGATCCAGTCCTCACCTTCTTTGCCCTGCGCCTTCCCTTGCGTGAAGCGCGAGAAACGGGTGTCAAGCTCTTCGGGATCCTGTACCTTGGAGATGATGAGCTGAATGGAATCGCTGCTCATCGGGATAGCCTCGATCATGATCGGCATATTTTCCGCATGAAAACCGACTTCGTTGCCGGCTTTGGTCATCATCTCATCAAAGAGCTTCTTTGCCTTTTCTGATCCGTAAGCCAGTTCACGAAGGTTAAGATTGCGCACACTGAGGTCGAAACTCGTCAGGGTGCATCTTATGGAATTCTCGTTTATACGTTCTATTCTCATAAATACCGATCCTTTAATTTGATAATAATACACTAAATTGCCTTGGATATCAATCGGCGGATGCGGTTTTATTTTAATTTAATATTTATGTAAAGTTTTATTTTATAGATTCATTATGATATCATATGATGTTCTTGTCAAGTTAGTTGTCTTGTGACATTTTCACGGTTGATTATAATGGCATTAAAGAGAAAGCGAACGAGACGGGAACCTGAATGACTCTAAGGAGCCACACATATAAATCAGTGAATTTGCCTTCGGTGTGCCCCACTGCGCGTACAACAGTCCCATGATGCAGGCAGGAATCCGGAAACGTCGTGATCATCTTTATACTGTCGCAGGCAGCGGGCAGCCAGCGGAGAGATCCGTTCCGCTTCCTCCGATATGTCACTTTACGGAGGATATTGAAACAGGGGTAATTTTTATGGCAATTGACGAAGTACGTCCGGCCGAAGCGTTTAATCTTGAAGATCTGAAGGCCTTCAAAAAACTCGGAGTCCGGATACTGATTGATAATCGTGAGCGTCCCGAGAAGGAATGGGACATCATCAACCGGGTATCCGAATCAGACACTGACGGGGTCAACACGTTCTACATGGCAGATTTCATTGCAGCGCCAAATGGTGAGATTATTGAGATCCGGCTGGATAAAGTAACGATCCGGAAACTGTAAGGAAAGTTTCCCTGCGTGCCGAAGCGGCAGTAAGACAACTGAATATGGAGATAAAAATCAACCTGATGTCGCATGAAATGCCGCGATTCCCTGGTCTGTCCGGGCACAAAACGTGCCTATCGCTGCGGGTTTTTGTCCAGGTTGATTTTTATGTGTCTGAAATGGTATACTTAAATGATTGTATATGTCGGAAGGATCACAGATACTGTAATGAGCGGAAGAAGCAGAAGAAATGAAAAGGGCTGCCTGGGCGTGGCGAAGGTGATATTTCGTCTGGCGCTGCTGTTAGTGACGCTGTTTTTTGTGTGGCAGGCATTCGGAACCCGCCTGTTCGGCAGATGGCTTCCTTCCGCGGAAAAAAAGGACCTGAATGAGTGGTTTGAAGTAAACGGCGATGAAGTCAGGATCTATCGTGACGGCATCATGGAACAGGAACGAAAAGGACTTAGCCGCGGGGACAGCATTTATCTTCCATATGAATATGTCAGAGACGAACTGAACAGCAGGTTTTTCCTCAACGACGACCGGACGATTTCGATGACACTGCCGGATGAACAGCTTGTTTTTGATGATGAGAGCACGGAAGACGGGTCGCCTGTGCTGCTGACAGAAGACGGCGCACAGTATGTGCTCCTTGACACTGTAGAAAAATATACAAATCTGACACATGCGGGATTTATCGGCGAGGATGATGCAGCCGGAAGAGTCTTTTTATATACCGGAGGAAGCAGCGTTACGCGTGCGGAATTGAAAGGAAAGGCTCGTGTCAGGACGCGGACTACCCAAACTGCTCCGATATTGACAGAGTGCCCGAAAGGAAGTACAGTTATCGTCTATGAGACCCTCGAAGAATGGAGCAGGGTCTGCACCGAAGACGGATTGACCGGGTATATTCCAAACAGTCTTCTGGGCGATACGACAACGGATGTTCTGCCTGATACCTGGACCATGCCGAAAACAGCGTTCACCTTGCTTAATGAGAAAGTCGTAATGGCATGGCACGGCGTATATAATCCTGCGGGCAATGACAGCCTGGACAGCTATCTGGCCAACACCGGAGGCGCGGTCAATGTTATCAGTCCGACCTGGATGCAGATCAGAAGTGCAGACGGAGAATATGAGAACTACGCATCTCATGAATATGTAGAAAAGGCGCATGCCGCAGGGCTGAAGGTATGGGCCGCCATCGACAATTTCAACCAGACCGGCGGACTGACGGAGTTTAATACCGGTGTGTTCTTTTCCAACAGAAAGAACCGGGCCGGTTTCATTGAGCGGCTGACGCAGGATGCAGCCGCATTCGGAATAGACGGCATTAACCTCGACTTTGAAGGGATATCTGCAGACTCGGGTCCGGCCTTTGTTGAAATGGTAAGGGAGCTTTCTGTTGCCTGTCACAAACAGGGGCTGGTCCTTTCGGTGGATAACTATGTGCCCTATACCTATAACAGCCATTATGAGCTTGGAGAACAGGCGCTGTACGCCGACTATGTGGTCATCATGTGCTATGACGAACACACAGGAAAGGATGTGGGCTCCGTGTCATCACTGCCATGGCTTAGCAACGGGATCATGCAGGCGCTGGAACAGGTGCCGGCAGGACAGCTGATCGGTGCGGTGCCGTTTTACACGAGGTGCTGGAGGATCAGCGGCGATGAGGTCCGCTCGGAAGCGATGGGCATGCGTGATGCCGATCAGCTTGTGGCAGCGGAGGAGGTCCCGCTTGCCTGGGATGACCAGTCCGGTCAGTTTTACGGAGAAAAGACTGCCGGCAATGAAACTCTGAAGATCTGGATGGAAGATCTTCAGTCCCTGACGATGAAATCGGATCTGCTGAAGTCCTTAGAACTCGGCGGCATTGCTGCATGGAGGCTGGGTTATGAGCCGGCGGAAGTATGGCCGGTGCTGGACTGGAACAGCGACTAAAACCTCAGCCGCATCTGATGTTAATGAGACGGAGTGATTAAATACATGGAAACTGTCATCTACAGGCTGGATGATTACTGCCTGACAGATGCTGTCAGCGAGGCTGACAGAGAAAAACTGAAGAAAGCTGCATCCATCCTGGCGGAAGGCGGGCTGGTCGCTTTTCCGACGGAGACGGTCTACGGTCTGGGAGGAAATGCGCTCAATCCGGAGTCGTCCCGCCATATCTATGCGGCGAAGGGAAGACCTTCAGATAATCCTCTGATTGTGCATATCGCGGATATCAAAGATCTGAAATCGCTTGTAAGCGATATCCCGGAAGCGGCACAGCGTCTTGCCGACCGTTTCTGGCCGGGACCCATGACGATGGTGTTTAGAAAGTCCGGTCTGGTGCCAAAAGAAACAACGGGAGGACTTGATACAATAGCAGTACGGTTCCCGGTTCATCCGGTCGCCATGGAACTGATCCGCTTGTCCGGAGTACCGATCGCAGCGCCGAGCGCAAATCTTTCAGGGCGGCCGAGCACGACGACGGCGGAGCACTGCATCGAGGATCTGACCGGCAGGATCGACGCGATCGTTGACGGAGGAAGCGCCGAGATCGGCGTGGAGTCTACCATCATAGATGTCAGCGGTCCGATCCCGCAGCTGCTCAGACCTGGTGCGGTAACAAAAGAAATGATCGAGGAAACGCTTGGGATAACGCTTCCGGAGGACGCAGCAATCAGGGGTCCTTTGGCGCCGGGCGTTCGGCCGAAGGCACCGGGGATGAAGTACCGCCATTATGCGCCAAAAGCACCACTGCAGCTGATTGTCGGAAGAGACGGGTACAGCGGCGTGGCGAAGGCAGCGGCGGAACTGCTTTTGAATAAGGCGGAAGCCGGCATAAAACCCGCGCTGCTTTGTACGCCGGAATGCCTGGAAGAACTGAAAACGCTTGACAGTTTCTCAGAAAAAGATATCATTATAAGGTTGGCAGGAAGCAGAGCTGACCGGCAGCAGACCGCGCACGATCTCTTTGAAATGCTTCGTGAACTGGATGAAACAGAAGCGGAGTTCATCGTTGCGGAAGGCTGTCCGGAGGACCAGCTGGGACAGGCAATCATGAACCGGCTGAAGAAAGCGGCAGCCTGGCAGATCATGTATGTATAGGAATAACTGCTCCACAAACAGAAAAGCAGTTACAGATAAGACGGTTTGAATGAGGCGTGGTATGGCAGCTTCAGGAAAAGAATCAAAAAAGAAGCGGGATGAACGGTTAAAATGCATCCTGGACGCTCTGGACGCAAAGTACGGCACAGACCTTCGCTGTGCCCTGGATCACACAGACGCCTGGGAACTGCTGGTTGCTACGATCCTGAGCGCGCAATGTACGGACGCCAGGGTCAACATGGTGACGCCGGCGCTTTTTGCAAAATACCCGACCCCGCAGGCATTTGCCGATGCTGATCTTTCGGAACTGGAACAGGATATCCGGTCCACCGGCTTTTATCACAATAAGGCCAGAAACATCAAAGCCTGCGCCGGACAGATCGTTCATGACCACGGGGGAAAGGTGCCGTCAGACCTGGAGAGCCTCACTGCACTTGCAGGTGTGGGCCGCAAGACCGCCAATGTCATCCGGGGCAACGTATACGAGGAACCCAGTATCGTTGTGGATACACACGTTAAAAGGATCAGCCGTCTGCTCGGCCTGACGGATACAGACGATCCTGTGAAGGCGGAGTTTGAACTGATGGATATTCTTCCGAAGGACCACTGGATCCTTTGGAATATCGATATAATTACACTCGGCAGGACGATCTGTATCGCAAACCGTCCGAAATGCGATGAGTGTTTTCTTCGGGAGTTCTGCCCGTCTGCCGGCAAGGCCGGCAGAAAAAAGACCAATACCCGTAAACGAGAGGAGAGTGGTAAAGAATGAGTCCAAACACCAGAAAGGTCATGGCAGCAGTGATCGCAGTGATCCTGGTCGTTGCCATGGTATTACCGATGGCGTTGTCCGCAATCAGATAATGGATGGATATAGTTGTTACCGGCTATGCCGGATCAGACGGCAGCTGTAAAATATATCAAAACATGGAGTGCCGGAAGAAGCTTCTGAAGAGATATTCAGAAAGCTTTTTTGGCATATCTTTTTTTGGTACTGCAGGAATTCCCGCCAGGGAAACCGGGGAAGGCCTGTTGAGACTGGATGCAAGATTTGCCGCTATGTATGAGCAGCAGCTGGCAGTTTCTGCGGAAGAAGGCGGCGTACTGGCAGCCCTTTGGAAGCTTTTGAAGCAGAACCGGCTTGGCGGATGCTATGATCTGGGAAAGATCCCGGTCATGCAGCAGACGGTGGAGATCTGCGAGACCTTCGGCCTGAACCCCTACCGGCTTTACGCGCCTTCCTGCAGGCTGTGGCTGACAGATGCGGCAGGAGAGATCATGGGTGATGCGGCCGGTGCCGGCGTGCCTTCTGCGGTGATCGGATTTACGGCAGAGGGCGCAGCCATCAACAGAACAGATACCGAAGTGCCGTCGTCACTCAGACGGCCTGAGAAAGACGAGCTGTTTAAAGTCTTGTCTGAATAGTTTGAAGGTAAACACTGTAACTCAGTGGATTTATACATACTGTATAGAAAGGAAACAACAGTCATGACAGATAAAATACTGACGATTCTCGAAAAGAACGCCCGGATCAAG
This sequence comes from Lachnospiraceae bacterium, assembly GCA_017455005.1. Classification (GTDB taxonomy): domain Bacteria; phylum Bacillota; class Clostridia; order Lachnospirales; family Lachnospiraceae; genus Avilachnospira. The sequence continues at coordinate 16,983 of JAFTBX010000048.1, forward strand.
ATAGATGATCTTGCCAATATCCTCGGAGAGGATGCTGTACGTGTGAGACAGGAAGTTGAAAAGATGGAATCCGATAAGGTCATCTGCGGATATCACACGCTGATCAACTGGGACAAAGTCGGCCAGGAAAAGGCTGACGCATTGATCGAAGTCAAGGTCACGCCGCAGAGAGGCGTCGGATTTGATCAGGTAGCCGAGCGCATCTGGCAGTATCCGGAAGTGAGCAGCATTTACCTTGTCAGCGGCAACTGTGACTTTGTCGTCCTGCTGCAGGGCAAATCTATGCGTGAGATCGCAATGTTTGTTTCCGAGAAGCTGTCTACGATCGACGGCGTATTGAGTACAACCACGCAGTTTATCCTGAAGAAATATAAGCAGGAGGGTTTTGTTGTAGACAGCCCGCGCAAGGATGAGAGGCAGGCAATATCATGAGAGATCCGCTGAATAGTTTTATTGAGGCGATCCCGCCGTCCGGCATCCGTAGATTTTTCGATATGGTTGCCGAGATGGATGATCCGGAGGTCGTGTCGCTTGGTGTAGGCGAGCCGGATTTCGATACTCCCTGGCATATCCGTGAAGAGGGAATCTACGCGATCACGAAGGGCAAGACCTTCTATTCCGCCAATGCCGGACTTATGGAACTCAGAAAGGAGATCGCAGCATATACAAACCGCCATTACGGACTGGTTTATGATCCTGCTTCCGAGGTGCTGGTCACCGTCGGCGGATCCGAGGCGATCGACGCCTGCTTCCGTGCCATGCTTGACCCCGGTGATGAAGTGATCATCCCGGAGCCGTGCTTTGTGTCGTATAAGCCCTGTGCTGTTTTTGCGGGCGCGGTGCCGGTCGTCATCGATCTGCAGGAGAAAAATGAGTTCAAGCTGCAGCCGGAAGAGCTGGAAGCGGCGATCACGGACAAAACCAAACTGGTATTTATTTCCTATCCCAACAACCCGACCGGTGCGGTCATGAACAGGGAAGACCTGGAGAAGATCGCCGAGGTCGTGATCCGTCACGATCTCTTTGTCCTGACGGATGAGATCTATTCCGCGCTCAGCTACGGTGATGATGAGTTTGTCAGCATCGCGTCCCTTCCCGGTATGCGGGACAGGACGATCGTTGTCAACGGCTTTTCCAAGGCGTTTGCCATGACCGGATGGAGACTGGGATACGCGACCGGTCCGGCAAGAGTGATCAAGCAGATGATGAAGGTCCACCAGTTTGCAATCATGTGCCCGCCGACGCTCTCCCAGTATGCTGCGATCGAAGCTCTCAGAAACGGCGAAGAAGACGTGCAGTTCATGAGAAACGAATATGATCAGCGCCGCCTCTTCCTTTTAAAGCGGTTTGAAGAAATGGGGATCCCGTGCTTTGAAGCAAAGGGCGCTTTCTATCTGTTCCCCTGTATCAAGAAGTTCGGTATGAGTTCCAATGAATTCGCGGAGCGCATCCTGAACGAGCAGAAACTGGCAGTCGTCCCCGGCAGCGCCTTTGGCGCATCGGGCGAGGGGTTCTTAAGAATATCCTATGCGTACTCGCTGCGCGATCTGAAGCGTGCCTGCGAACGCATAGAAGCTTTTGTATCCAAGCTGTAACGGTCCGGATCAGGAATGAGCAAAGCAATCGACGTACGTAACGTCACAAAAGTATATCGTCTGTATGACAGGCCGGCAGACCGGCTGAAGGAATCATTAAGCATCCGTAAGAAGAATTATCACAAGGATTTCCATGCGCTTAGGGATGTGTCTTTTGATGTGGAAAAAGGGCAGTCGGTCGGCATCATCGGAACAAACGGATCCGGCAAGTCCACAATGCTGAAGATCATCACCGGCGTTCTGACGCCGACAGCTGGAGAGGTCGAGGTACAGGGCAAGATCTCAGCGCTGCTGGAACTCGGTGCCGGCTTCAACATGGAGTATACCGGCATTGAGAATATCTATATGAACGGTACCATGATGGGCTTTACCAAGGCTGAGATGGATGAAAAGCTCGAGGAAATCCTGGAGTTTGCCGATATCGGCGATTTTGTTCATCAGCCGGTTAAGTCGTATTCCTCCGGCATGTTCGTAAGGCTGGCATTTGCGCTTGCGATCAATGTTGACCCGGAGATCCTGATCGTAGACGAAGCGCTTTCCGTGGGAGATATCTTCTTCCAGGCAAAGTGTTATCATCGCATGGACGAGCTTCGGAAAAAGGGAACGACGATCCTGATGGTCACCCACGACATGAGCTCGGTGCTGAAATACTGCGATAAATGCATCCTGCTTAACAGCGGTGAAAAAGTGGCGGAAGGCCGGCCGGGTGAAATGGTCGACCTTTATAAAAAGATCCTTGCGGGCCAGTACGACCAGCTGGAGGAAATGGTAAATGAGCGGGAAGCGGCCAATTCCGTCCCTGGAAACGCGCAGCCGGCGCCGAAGGCGCACTGTGTGCATGCGGCATCGGACGGCAGTCTGATGCGGGCGTCCATGACGGTCAATCCCAATGTCAGTGAGTACGGGAACGGGAAAGCAGAGATCTATGATTTCGGCATTCTTGATAAGGATGGCCGCCTGACTAACCTGATCCTGAAGGGGGAACGCTTCACGATCCGTGAGAAGATCCGGTTTTCAGATACGATTGAAGCGCCGATCTTTACTTATACGTTCCGAGACAAGAAGGGAAACGACCTCTCCGGTACCAACACGATGTTTGAGGGGCAGAATATCCGCTCCGTGCATGCCGGAGATGAATATGAGGTCGAGTTTACCCAGCAGATGGACCTGCAGGGCGGAGAATA
>JAFTBX010000049.1 GCA_017455005.1 Lachnospiraceae bacterium
ATGAAACTAGCGCATTCCCATCCTCATAGTTCAGTCTCACATGCCCAACGGGTACGGCGCTCACCATAAGAACATAAATGCGCACCTCATCTGATGAAAGCATTTTCTGGAACCATCTACTATGTTCTTCCCATGTTATAGTTTCCTTACTTAAAGTGTTACCGCCGGGCAAGTTTGTCCATGAATAGACACCGCCCTTTGTCCACTTGTTGACGGATTTCCTGTCCGCCGACCGGCTGTCCGTGATCAGCCGACAGGAAATGCCGCATCGGTAGTTACGTAAACTCGCCTTCCAGAATGGCGCGTACTGCATGATCGTCGATCAGCCGCTTTTTATTCTGGCTGCCGTAGATCAGCAGGTTTGTACAGACCTTGTCAATCACACGCGCCGTACCGGCGCTGAACTCGTGAATCAGATTGATGGCCGCTTCGGTGAAGATATCATTATCCGCACCGGCATACGCCATCTGGTGTTTGATATAGCTCTCTGTCTGGGCGCGGTCGTAGTGACCGAGCATGCACTGCACGTCAATCCGCTGGCGGATAGCGGTACATTTTTGCAGTTGCAGTTTTTTCCAAAGCTCGTTCTGTCCGGACAGAATCAGACTTAAGGGGCTGACGGAATCGAACTGCATGTTCAGGAGGAAGCGGATCTCTTCGAGCATTTCAAAACTCAGGAGATGGCTTTCATCGCAAACGCAGATCGTATCCATGCCGTCTACGGCCCGCATCACGGCGACCTGTTCATGGAGCTGGCGCTTTGTATCGCCCCGTGTAAACTTAGCAACCACACCGAGCTGATCAAGAAGCAGACGATAAAAATTTCTCGGTGTCAGCTTGGAGTCGGATACATACAGTACCTTGAAATGGTTCGGATCAAGTGAATCCTTCAGCTTGCGGAGGAGTGTTGTCTTCCCGGTTCCGCAATCCCCTGTGAGAACGGCAAAGAGGTGTCGCTCCGATACATACCGCAGGCGTTCATAAAACTCACTTAAATCCGGCGTCATAAAGAGCTGTTCCGTCGGCATCGTCCGTGTAAAGGGTGTCTTTTGCAGATCGTAGAAGGCTTCATACATGCGTCTCACCTTCTTTCATCCCTGCATAAGAGATCACGGCCTTACGAACGGTGATACGCTCCTCGTTGCGTTCCTTCGCCGCATCCAGAAGACGCGATGACCTCGGTTCCACCTTTTCCATGTGTGCCGGAAGCGACGGTTTCTTAGCGGCGTGCGACGCGATCACCAACGGTGACGCGCTGCAGGGCGGAAAGCCTTCGCATTCGATTGTCAGCCGGGAGATATCGGCGGGGTCATACACGACATCCACCTGCCGGTAAATCATGGAGAGGCCGAGTTCCACTTCGTACTTCTGTCCGCAGAAACTGATACAGCCGCCCTTATCGACCTTGCGCTTTTCGCAGGAAAGAAACGCGTCCGCGATCTGTTCCACGGGCAGAAGACGCAGGTCATGTGCATCGGACTGGAACGCCTCGTGAGGGGTCTTCCCGTTCAGCGCGGAGTGCGGCACGTTCAGGTAACATTCCTCCATCCAGACAGTGTACAGATCATTCAGTTTCTGGACGCTCGGCGGCTTTACAAGAGACGCTTCCCGAAGGAATGCATCCACGGTCTGATTGTAACGCTCCTGCTTGCCCTTCCCCTCTGGAGAATAGGGCCTGGCATAAAGGAGCCGGATGCCGAGCTTTCCGCAGGCGCGCTTCATCCAGTGGGTGCGGTACTGCTTGCCGTTGTCGAAGTATACACAGTCCGGCGCGCCGTACTTCGTGAGCGCTTTGCGGAAACAATCCTGTACGATGGACTGGTCAAGCCTGCTGTAGAACTCTGAGTGCATGATGTTGCGCGTGCAGTCATCCAGGAAGCAGACCATGTAGGTGGGCTGACCGTTCACATAAATCCCGTACTTGATGTCCGACTGCCACAGGTAGTTGCGCCACGGCTTTTGAAAGCGCCTCGCGCTAGTCACATCATGCGCATACGTCATCATCTGACGTCTGGAGAACCCGCGGGCACTCATCTGATCCTGAAGGGTACTTCTTTTCAGGAAGCCGAGAGGAACCTTTCCCTCCCACTCGAGGATGCGGATGATCTCCGGGACACTTCGTTTCGGAACCTCCCTCCTCAGGCGGATGGCCTCCTCAATGATGTCCTCCGGGATAATGCTTTTCCCGCTGCTCGCAGGTGCTTTCGGCTTTAAGCCATCAAACCCGCGCTCATGGTAGGCGTTGATGTAGCGCCGGATCGTGCGCTCCGACAAGCCTGTCTGCACACTAAGCTCCTCCTTCATCTTCTGGAGTTTTGCTGTGTCCAGCATCGGATCCAGAAGCGGGGAGATCAGCTGCAAACGGTTGGCCGCCAGCTCCTCTGTTCGTCGTTTGTCCATGACAGACACCTCCTTTTCGTTTGATGAGGCAATCGTATCAGGACTTCATCGGACAGCATACGCCAAACGGGTATGTGGCCAGCGGCCGCTGTTTACAACGATGCGGACAATACGTTTCAGCCAGCCGTCTGTGCGCCGCATGACCGCATGAAGCGGAAGCAGCCCGCACAACCGGGCATAAAGGACGGTATCTGAGGCGTAAAGCTCCTTTAAGGCCTGTATGCTGCTTTCAAGGTACTCACGGAGCAGAGAAAACCACATCTTGATGCGGTATACGGTAGAGGCTTCGCAGGGGTACGACCGCTCCGCCTCATCTGCCGGTTCTGAAATGATCTGCTCGATCGTTTCCGATTCATGCCGCTTGTAGGGCACGATGATATCCGGCAGTTCATGATGAATGCGGCGGCAGCTTTCTTTCCTGCATCGCAGCCTGCGGATGATCAGCTTTACCTTGTCGCCATCCGCCTGTATCAGCGTACGTTTCCTGCTCCCGACCACCTCCAACGAGGAATCGCATTCAGGACAGGCACACGTTTCGCTGCTCCTTACGTAAAACAGTTTTCGTTACCAGGCTTGCATTCCAACCAATACTTCGATACAATGACCATGTGTTTTGGGTTGGAGGCATCCTGATAACGTGTTACCGCACGATATCGCTTAAGGGATGCCCCCTTCTTTCTTTAGGATATCGTGGTCATTATAGCCGTCAGCCTACGGTCAGGCAACTCCGGCGGTTATAGGGCATAAGAACCAGGCATTAACAGTTTGCCATCAGACTGTCAACCAACCGCCTTAATGCGCGACCGGCCTCAAATGCGACAGGTCCCACAAGGAAATGCATCACTGCCAGAACTAAAGCAATCAGCGCAATATGTATCATAACCTTTATGATCAGATGTTGCTCATCGTACCAGGCTCTGATTGCATCCATCATTTTCAAACCCTCCTGTTTATTTTGCACATATC
>JAFTBX010000007.1 GCA_017455005.1 Lachnospiraceae bacterium
CGAACAAACGAACTTCATTATTCCCTGACGGATCGCCGGAGGCTGAAGGACCTGAGTGATATTTTGAGGAAAAGTGCCTGAGCCAATCACTCAAAAATCACTCAATCTCAAACACCAAAATGGCTTAAAATAAGGTGAACGTTGTTGACTGAGGAGGTTGACGTGCGGGAGGTCATGGGTTCGAGCCCCGTCGGTCCCAGAGCCGTACACTTCATGTGTACGGCTTTTTTATTCGCAAATAAGCCTTATGTAGGCCGAAGATGGCTGTACATAAGGCTTTTGCATTGTTGTAACTTTTGAATTGTTATTCTGCAGTGAGTTCGTCCAGGGACTGCCTGTATTTCTCCACGGAGGCGCCGATGACCGGATCTCCGACCAGGCTGCCGTTGCTGTCCACGAAGTATGTCGTCGGCGTTGCCACAGCAGAAAGCTGGTTCTTGAAGCCGTCCCAGGCCTTCAGGTTCAGATAGGTCACACCGGTATCCCCGACGATCTCCTGTGCTTCCGACAGCAGGGAATCATCGGATTCCGTGACATCTACAACCAGGCCTACAACGGCCACACCCTTATCGGCATATTCTTTGCTGAGTTCTTCCAGCTCGGGCATCTCGTTAATGCACGGTCCGCAGTAAGTGCCCCAGATATTGATCATCGTTATCTTGTTTTTGGCAAACAGTTCCGCGGAATCGACAGCATTTCCATCCAGATCGGTCGTCTGAAAGGATATCACGCTTCCGTCTTTTGCTTCGGAACCGGATGATTTGCCGCCGCAGCCGGTCAATGCAACAAGCAGGCTCACGACCAGCAGCAAGGCCGGTATCATTTTCTTTATCATATTTTATCCCCCTTATGCTTTTGTATCTTCCGCAGTCTGAACGGTTTTTCCGGGCATCTGAACCTCACCCGGCCCGATATTCATGGAAAGCGCGTGCATCGGACATGCATGGATACATTCGCGGCACCGTATGCATTCATTGCTGTTCGGCGTCTTATGCGGGTCGACATTCATTTTGCATGTCCTGGCACAGATGCCGCAATCCACACACTTTTCTTTGTCCACGCGCATCCGGATCAGGCTCACCTTCTGGAAGAGCCCGTAAAAAGCTCCCAGCGGGCAGATGTACTTACAAAATGGCCTGTAAATGAAGACCGATGCTGTGATGCAGAGGATCAGCAGCAGGAACTTCCATCGGAACAGCCACCCGAGTGCTTCCCGCATTGTACTGTTGAGGAGGACCAGCGGGATTCCGCCTTCCAGTGTTCCGACCGGGCAGATATACTTGCAGAAGAACGGTTCTCCGGCACCGTATCTGCTCCGGTAAAAGAACGGAAGCAGAAATACCATCACAAAGAGCATCAGGTATTTCAGATAACGCAGAGGCTTGTCGATCTTCTCCGGCATGGTCAGCTTGGGTGTCGGGATCTTGTACAGCAGTTCCTGGATCAGGCCGAACAGACAGAGCCAGCCGCAGATAAATCTGCCGACGAAGAGGCCGATAACGGCAAGGTAACCGATCACATAGGCCCCGATACCTCTTTTTCTGCTGTCAAAGATAGCCTGCAGCGATCCGATCGGACACGAACCCAGTGCGCCCGGGCAGGAGTAGCAGTTCATTCCCGGTACACAGAGCTGCTTGAGTTTCCCCTGATATATTACCGGTTCCCCCGACAGGAATCCTTTGATGTACGCGTTGGTAAGGATCCCCCAGCCTGCCTGGACCGCCTTGCGCAGCCCGGCAGACTTTCCTGCTGTCAAACGCAGTTCGTTCTTATCCAAGGCCGATACACTCCATGCATATATTGATCGCCTTCGCCAGAACTGTCGCCATCTCGCCGCGATATATGCCGAACGCGCACAGCGCTATCGCCAGAGGAATAAGTGCGATTGTTACTTTAAGAGGTACTTCCCGTTTCATAATCCCTTTCCCTTCTTTATTCCGGTACTGCCTGCAGTTCCGGTATCCCCGTGCATAAAGGACAATAAATAGTGGTTAGTGATCCATGTTAATTATCTTCCGAAAGATAGGTCTCCCTGTTGATCGCGTCTTCCCAGTCAGCCACGACCACCGTCGCCGCGATGTCGCCGATGATATTGGAACCTGTCCGGAACATATCCTGAAACTGGTCGATACCGAGCAGCATACCGAGAGCACTGGGTGTGATTCCGAGCATTACCACGAGGGAAGACAGAGAGATAATGCTGGAATTCTGTACGGCAGATCCTCCCATTGAGATGATGAAGACAGCGATTATGATCGTGAAGTAAAAGTCTGAGTCCATCGTTAAACCGTACATCCGGGCGAGCATCATGCAGCATAAAACCAGGTGAACACAGCTGCCGTCCATGTTGACGGTTGCGCCAAGTGAGGCGGTAAAGGAGGCGAGGTCAGAACGGACACCAAGCTTTTTGTTGCAGAAGCTGACTGTCTGCGGCAGAACATTGGAGCCGTTTACGGCAAAGAAGGATGTCCTGGCGTAGGAACGTATCTTATGAAGAAACGGAAGCGAAGGGAGGCCGGTCAGGATTACGATCAGAACAGCATAAATCAAAAGCATCAGAAGGCAGCCTATTACTTCCGCTATGATCAGCCTGAAAAGGACCGGAAACACGCCCATACCGATCGTGATGATCATGGACACAGTAGAGATAAAGGTGATCAACGGAACTAAGGCCGCAATGAGCGATACAAGCTTCTGAAAGAAAAGGTTCAGAGCTTCCATCATGTTGTTGAGGATCGCAACCTTATCGCCAAGAGAGCCGAGGGCGATACCGGAGATAACGGCCAGGTACATGACCTGTAAAATGTCGGCAGACACGATCGGCGCAATGACATTGACCGGGACGATCCCTGTCAGGATCTGCTTGATATCGGGCTGGGTGAGTACCCCCACGTTTTCCGGACCGATCAGTGTCAGAGCGCGGCCTTCCATGTCGTGTCCGAAGAAAATATGTCCGAGTCCGATAGAGATCAGGATTGCGAGCAGTGTTGTGCCCATATAGATAAACATGACCCGCACACTGATCCTGCCCGCGTCAGACAGGCTCGAAAGGCTGTTGATGCTGGTAACGATGGAGCAGAAAACCGCAGGCACGACAAGCGCACCGAGCGCATTGAGGAACAGCGTCTTCAGTGTATCCAGAACATGATAATCAATAAACTGGAGTGCTGCATAAGGAAGAAAGGCGTTCATGACGACGCCGATAAGAGTTCCCGCGACCAAAGCGAAGAAGGACGCCAGCAGGAACCGGCTTCCCGTGGAATGGGCCTTGATAATAACATTGTTCTTTCCGCCTTTGCGGACGAAGGTCAGATTTTCACGGTTCCCGCGGATAATCAGGGTGCGGTAGTAGTCTTCACTTCCTACAGACCAGTCCTTGAGTTCGCTGATCGGGTCGAATTCACTGCCCTCTGCGGAGAGGATCACCTGTACATCACCGATCCGTCTGCGCGGCATTACCCGGATATCCTGCAGGGCATCATGATCGTGCATACGGACAAAGACCTCTTCCAGCAGGAGGAGAGTGTTGTTGATCTCCTTTGCGCTCAGTTTCAGAGCAAGGAGTTCATTTTTCAGTTGTTCGCTGACCTCAGCGATGTTCTGATAGGTCAGTTCTCTGGAAAACGACATAGGGCATGTTCTCCCGGGGGTAGTAGTAGCAGGATCAGTCAGCTTTAGTAGATTATATCACCTGCAGGTCTGAATGTAGGATACTTTTTTGTGATCCTCAGCAGGTATCCGAAAGACTGTTATGAAAGACGCGTGTTTGAAGAAAGAAAACCGGGCAACGCCTTCGTTGACGCTGCCCGATGTGTGTTTTTCTGCCTTAATGAAAGCTTATTTGCCCTGCTTTGCTCTTCTGGACTGGCCGAGAAGGATCGCGTAGTCGATCGCGTTGGTCAGACTAAGAGCGTTTGCATGGCCGTTGCCTGCGTGACCGAAGCCGGTGCCGTGATCTACGCTGGCGCGGATGATCGGAAGGCCGAGGGTGACATTGATACCTGCAACGGCATCCCATGCCTTCTTTTCGTGGTTGTAAACAAAGCCCTTAACCTTGAGCGGAATATGTCCCTGGTCATGATACATGACGACAACGATATCATACCAGCCGCCCAGAGCCTTGGAGAAAACGGTATCCGGCGGTGTCGGAGCCTTCTCCGGGATATTGATGCCCTCTGCCATTGCCTGATCGATTGCCGGCTGGATCTCTTCGATCTCCTCGGTACCGAACATGCCGTTCTCGCCGCAGTGCGGGTTGAGGCCGGCAACACCGATCTTCGGGTTCTCGATGCCGATATCCTTCATGCCCTGGTTAGCAAGGCGGATGACTTCAAGGACGCGCGGAGTCTTGACGCGGTCGCATGCCTCACGCAGGGATACGTGTGTGGAAACATGCGCGACGCGGAGGTTCTCATGCGCGAGCATCATGGAGTAGCTCTTGGTGTTGGTATAGTGTGAATAGATCTCGGTATGGCCGGAGAAATGATGGCCTGCCATGTTGATGGCTTCCTTGCTGAGCGCGTTGGTAACGGTAGCGTCTATCTCGTTTGCCATCGCAAGCTCGATCACCTTCTTGACATACTGGAATGCAGCCTCGCCGCCGAGTGCGCTCGCACCGATCTTGAAGGGCTTCGGCTCATCCTGGTCGAGTGAGTTCGGGATCTTATCTTCGGGTACGATGCCCATATCGAGTACGTCGATTGTTCCGTACTCAAACTTTGCTTCGGATACTTCCTTGATCGGGTTCAGCTTGACATCCAGGCCGTCGACCTTTTTTGCGACCTTTGCCGCATAGGTCATGCTGCTCATGTCGCCGACGATCAGCGGACGGCAGCGCTCATAAAGTGCCGGGTCCATCAGGGCCTTGACCGAGATCTCGGGACCGTTTCCGAAGGGATCGCCCATAGTGATTCCTAAAATCGGCAGTGTGCTCATCGTGTTAATCCTCCTCTGATGACTATTTAAACATTAATGATAATACTGTGGTCAGCTGTCACGGACAGAGTCCGGACGGACTTTAACGCTTATACAATACCGCCCGCGATCTTGACGAGGAGTTCCTCGCTGCCGAATCCGCCGGACTTGGTGATGATCTCGTGCTCCTTGCCCTGGTACTCAAGCTTGAATACGACTGTACCGGGATCGATCTCGCACATCGGATAAAGCTCATAGCAGCCGATGGAGTTTGCAAACTCAAGGAGTGTATCTCCGCCGATGATCATCAGACGGCCGTCGTAGCCGGACTCCAGCATATATTTCATAAGCAGGCCGGTGCGTTTGGAGATGAGCGCACGGGTCTTCTCCAGCTCAGCCTCGGTCTGGGTACGCTGCACGCCGTCCTTTGCGTAAAGCGTATCCACGATCAGGCCGCCGCCGTATCTGCCGACATAGACAAGACCCTGCGCGGTTTCTGCGAGCGCGTCCGTATCTGCGAGGAACTGTGCGTCCACCATATGGATACGGCTGAAACCGTAGCGTTCCGCAAAGTTCATCTGTGCGACGGAGATCGGGTTAACGCTGCCGCAAACTACGGTCAGGCGACCGTCGGACATAGCCTGCGTGGTGCGGGTCTCATCTCCGACACGGGAGGCAAGCGCCTGTGCCAGGCCAGAGCATCCGGCTACCAGCTTCGGCATGCCCTTTTTGCAAAGCAGTTTAAGCTCGGCATCCAGAGTATCGCTGCTTTCACAGTCGTAGACATAGATGGCTTTGCCTTCACCGGTCGGCACTTTGGAGATTGCGTCCTCAACGCTGACGGACTCGATGTGCGCATCGGACTGTTTATGCAGCAGGTCCGGAACATAGCTTTCAGTTACGGGATCAAAGGGGTCACGTCCGAAGACACTGTTTTTGACAGCAATGCCGGCTACATAGTGAATGCCGCCGAGCGTGATGCGCCGCATGGAAGGAAGCGCGGGGATGAAAAAGAGCTGATCGGCACTGGAACCCTCCAGAACGGCGGTCAGTTCGGCGCCGACGTTGCCTCTAAGAACGGAGTCCGTCTTTTTAAAGATCGTTCCGACCTTGCCGTCTGCGATCTCGACAACTTCCCGGACCATGTCGTAAGCATCCTCGGGCGACTCGTGGCGGGTCGGCACACACAGGACCAGTACTTCCGCGGGATCATCCACAAAACTGTTGTCCCACTTCGTCATGACCTTGGTCTTTGCGCCCTTCTGGGCAAACTTGACACCGGTATCCAGCGCGCCGGTAAAATCATCGGCAATTATCAGCACTTTAATCATTTCTACACCTCTCCATCAAACAAACTATGATTCTGGTGACTTTCTATAATAGTTTAGCACTAACTGAGGTATTGATAAAGCATTTGTTACAAAAAATATACGTTTATAATCGTTACATGTTGCGACACATATAAAAGAAGCATTTATTCCATTCCAAGCCGCTTTCCGTCATCCAGTACTTTGCGCAAAGCCTCAATGCCTTCCGGCGAGATGCCGTTAAACGGAGCACGTGTGCTGCCGACGGGATATCCGAGCATGCGGGTCGCGCATTTGATCATGGTGTTGGGATTGCCGTACCTGAACGTGTTCCGCAGCGGGATCAGGCTCCTCTGGGCTTTCAGCGCCGCATCGAGGTCACCGGCCAGAAAGCTGGTATAGATGCTGCAGATCGTTTTGGGATAAATGTTGCTGCAGCCGGCGATCGCTCCGGCGCCGCCGTTTACTAAAGTATCCAGGATCAGGGCATCATTGCCGGCAAGTACGCTGAAATCGTCGCGAAACGAGGTCCTGACGATATAGTTCTGCGTGTTGAGAAAGTCACCGGAAGAGTCCTTCACGCCGACGATGTGCTCACAGTCGTTCGCAAGTCTTTCGATCGTTTCCGGAGCCACCTTGTTGCCGGTACGGGCCGGGATGTTGTAGATTACGACAGGCAGGTCTACCTCACGGTTGACCGACGCAAAATGGCTGTAGATCTCATTCTGGTTGGCGGCGGCAAAATACGGGCAGAGCAGGCTCAGCGCGTCCGCGCCGAGATCTTTGGCGATCAGGCTCTGGCGGATCGTTTCTTTTGTACCCGGAAAGCCGGCACCGGCAAAGACGGGGACACGTTTTGCCGTCTGTTCTACGACAGTCTTCAGGACGGATCTGCGCTCTTCTTCGTTAAGGACGTAGCTTTCGCCGTTGGTACCGAAAACGAACAGCCCGGATACACCTGCGGCGATCAGACGCTCGACCTGGTTTTTGAGCTCCTCATAGTTGATGCTCTCATCATCGTACATGGGAGTGAGGATCGGGGTGATGATGCCCCGTGCGATCTTATTCATGCTGACTTTGTTCCTTTCTGCTGCGGTTGAAATGAGCATACGGAAAATGATGTTTCACGGCTCAGGCGTTGCGGGCCAAATCCCGGACTGTGCCGCATGTGTCTTTCCAATAGGACGCAAGTACGCGGAAATCGTCGCCGACGGAGAAATGACGGACGCCGAGTTCCTTGTAGTAGGCGACCTGTTCCGCCGTGTCAATCTCGCAGCGAGGCGCGACACCGTGATCCAGTGCGATACGGATCATTTTTTGTTCTGCTTCCTTAAGTTCCTCCCGATGCTCGGCACGGTTCCATCCCATGCTCATGCTGTAATCGGACGGACCGAACTGTACCATATCCACGCCCGGGATCGAACAGATCTCCTCCAGATTATCCAGCATTTCCTTTTTTTCCACCATGAAGGCACGTACAGTCTTTCGCACCATATCGGCATACTCCATCTGGGGACGAAACGGCTGATAACCGATCCAGCGGTTGCTGGGATAACCGAAGCGCCCGCCGTCTTCAGGGGTATCCGGCATGGTCAGGCGGATGGACTCCGCAACTTCATCGGGCGTCTTATGGTCCGCGAATAACAGTGCCTGGAAGCCTACTGCCATGGCTTTCTGAGCCACGTAAAAACGGTTCTGCAGATCAAGTTTGATCATGGACCCGATCCCGTGCAGCTCGCAGGCACGGACCAGGTTCTCAAGCTGGAGGAGATCATAAGGCGCGTATTCCGCCGTGAACTCCAGGTAATCAAAGCTGCCGCTCTGTGCGGCGGCCTCTGCCTCGGTCGGCCAGATGTTCCGGATCCTGGTGGAAACTGTCGGCCGCTTTTCATTGAGCAGGGATCTCAGCAGGTTTTCTTTCATCGTTAAAACTCCTTCGCTGCAATTACAAGCGCGCATCGGGAAGGACGTTTGGCCGCATGCAGCCGCATCGGCAAGCTAACTGATTCAGGCGAAATCCAAAAGGTTTCCGTGCTCGTCAAAGTGCAGCGGGCGCGGCTCTTCCAGGATCTTTGCGTTCGGGTTATCTCTGAGTTCTTCCAGATGCGCTTCGGATACCAGGATCCGGTCGAGGATAAGGGTGTTCTTAATGTAGACCATCCGCGGATTGGTACGGTCGCCGGAAGTCATCAGCTTGACGGCGGCTCTCAGAGCCAGTTCGTCATCCTCCATGATCATCGGGATCATACCGACTTTCAGGACAGTGCTTGTGAGCATGTTGGCATAGCAGCCGTTGGTACGGACCTTGTTAAATGCCCGGAGACAGGTGATATCCGCATTGCCGAGGCCGAGGTAGTTGCCGTGGCTCTCTTCGGTGATATCGAGGATGACAACGCGCTGTTTTTTGATGCCGCCGGTCTTGAAGGGAGTCGCAAAGGTGCCGGTGACGTTGGCGTCAAGGCCGCTTCCCGAGATGTTTTTGCCGATCTCGCGCACGACGAGTACATCTGTTTCAGGCAGGATCAGGCGGGGCATACGGCTTTTCGCGTAGTTTAATAGGTCGGGCTCCTTGTCAAATATCTCTTCGGCCTTGATGACTTCGATGCGGCAGGTCTGATCGCTTTCGTTTTCGATCGGCGCCACGCCGAAGATGATGTTGCAGTGGTCATAAACCACCTTTGCAAACAGCGGGATGCGATCCGCCATCCTGCCGAATCCGTACTTATGCAGACTGTCCGCGCCTTCGCGCTTTCCGAGACCGATGGCCATCATCTTGGCCATGCCGCTTTCGTAGGTGCCGGCAAATGCGGTATGTCCTTTGATGCGTCCTACCAGGATGATCGCGTCCGCGTCATGCGCGAAGCGGTCCATACGGACTTCATCGTCACCGACATAGCCTACGCGTACGGTTTCCATGGAAGAGTAGATCGGACACTCGCAGAACTCTTCGGTGATGCCGTAGCTCTCAAGAAGCTGCCTCTGTCCTTCATCCGTAGCGCCGCCATGACTTCCCATGGCAGGGATAATATAAGGATGTGCGCCCTGCGCCTTGACAAAGCGTGCAAGTTCACGAAGGATCACAGGCATGTTGGTGATCTCCCGGCTGGAACCGGTCAGAACCACTTTCATACCGGGCTTGATCCTTGCGGCCAGGTCCGGATCCGCAAGCTTTTCTCTGAGATAAGCAGGAACGTCTCTGATCGCGTCGTCCGGAAAGATCTGCTGCACCAGAGCGAATTTTGGAAGCTTCACATCTTTTAGGATCTTTCGCAGTTCGCTTTGCTCTTCAAATATCATTGGTTCCCCCTCTTTTGCAAAATTCTCCGGCTACGGAATGATCCGCTTCCGGAGAGTTTTGCATGTTTAATGGATGATGGATACGTTTAAAAGGTGATAATTATACTTCTGCCCATTCGGCACCTGCCCAGCGCGGATGGTCATATACCTTCTTATCCGCGACGAAGGGCCACTTCTTGCCTTCCAGGACCGCCGCGCAGCCTTCAACGCACATGGTGTGCATACGGATCACGGCTTCTTTGGTCTGTGCCGCGCTGTGCGGGCTGACGATGACATTGGGGCAGTGAAGGATCTCATCGTCCAGGTGGGTCGGTTCGTGATAGAAAACATCCAGGCCGGCACCGGCAATGCTGCCGCTCTTTAATGCTTCGCAAAGAGCGGGCTCGTTGACGATCTCACCGCGGCTGCAGTTGATCAGGATCGCCGTTTTCTTCATGGCGTCGAGTTCGGCCTTATCGATGGTGTTGTTGGTGACGCCTTCGATCAGCGGCATCTGTACGATCACGACGTCGGCTGCCTTGATGGCTTCCATCTTGTCGTCATACTTTTCAACGCCGAGTTCTGCCATCTGCTCCTTTGAAAGGAAGCTGTCAAAGCCGATGACCTTCATATCAAGGCCAAGAGCCAGATGCGCGATGATTTTGCCGATGGTGCCGAGACCGATGATCAGGCAGGTCTTTTCCTCTACTTCAAAAGCCTTCTTTGCGTCACGGATCTTCCAGTTGCCCTTGCGCTGCTCCACATCGCTTTCGACCATGTTTTTGGAAAGCGCCATCATCAGCGCGATGACATGCTCGGCAACGGAACGGTTGTTGGCGCCGGGGGTGATCACGACAGGGATGCCTGCAGCGGTAGCCGCTTCCACGTCCACGCTGTCGTAACCGATGCCGGTACGGCCGATGACCTTAAGGTTCTTGCACTCCATGACACGCTGATCGATCGCGAGCTTATCGGCTACGCGGACGATAAATGCGTCCGAGGTCTCCAACTGGTC
>JAFTBX010000050.1 GCA_017455005.1 Lachnospiraceae bacterium
AGTCCGCACTCGGCTCCAACGTCTATACAGGCGGCAACGAGGTCCTCAACGACTCCATCGGCATCGGAGTTCTCGGCTTCATCGGCTATCTCGCTGTTGTTGTACTGGTTCATAACTTTGTGCCGGAACCGAGCGCCTTCGTAAACAGCATCAAATACATCGTTCTTGCTGCCTTTATCGCTGCCGGTGTGGTATACTGGAACATGAACAAGGCACGAGCTTAAATCACTTTAAAACCATTGGATCCCGTGCAGTCTCTGCGCGGGATCTTTCTTTTTACCCGGAATGCGGCGGTATGCCGCCTCCGGTGATTTTACCGGTCGCCCCGGTCAGGAATATACCTATGAACACAACTTCAGCCGATCTTTTTCACTGCGGAAGCGCCCTGCGCGCCTTAAACCCGCTCATCCACTGCATCACCAGTCCGATCGCCATCAACGACTGCGCCAATGTGCTGCTAGCGCTCGGCGCCCGTCCCATCATGTGCGAACATCCCTCAGAGGTTGCCGGCATTACCCGGATCGCCGCTTCCTTAAGCGTCGGGCTTGCCAATATCACCGACGCAAGGCTTAAATCCATCATGATCTCCGGCGTGGAAGCATACAAGGAAGGAAAGCGCTCCTGTATCGACTGCGTCGGCGTAAACTGCAGCCCCATACGTATGGACCTTGCAAAGCGCTACATTGCGGAATGCCGTCCCGCAGTGATCAAGGGTAACGCGTCCGAGATCCGCGCGGTCGCCGGCGCCGCCTTCGGTGAGGCAGGGATCGATACTGCCGTCTCCGACCGGGTCAGCCGGGATAATCCCGGATCCATCGAAGCAATGGCCAAGGTCGTTAAGGACTTCTCCCGAAAAAGCGGCGCGGTGGTGCTCGCCTCCGGCGTGATCGATATGATCAGTGACGGCAATGCTGTCTGGGCCGTGGAAAACGGCAGCCCCCGTATGTCGCTTGTGACAGGGACCGGCTGCATCTTAAGCTGCATGACAGCTGCCTTTCTTTCTGTGGCTGACACTCCTGCGGACGCGGTTCTTTACGCGACCGCGCTGCTCGGCATCGCAGGCGAGATCTCCGAAGAAGCCTGCCAAAAGGCATCCGACAGCTTCCTCGGTCTCGGAAGCTTCCACGTCGGCCTCATCAACGCGCTCTCTCTGATCGACGATGATCAGTTTCAGAAGATGGCGAGGATCACAAAGCTGTAAACCGAATGCCTGTGACGATCGTTACATGACAATTGACCGAATCAAGAAAAATGGCTGGATTTTGCTTTTGCAATTTCCAGCCATTTTAATTCTCATTTTATTACAGGGTCATGAAGCCTGACATCATGCACCCGCCTGCCGCCCCGGTCGCAAGCACCTCGGGCATCCTCTCCTCACTGACGCCGCCGATCCCGTAAACAGGAATGCTGACGCTTGCGGAGACTTCACGAAGATACTGCAGGCCTCTCCCGTCGAGACCCGGCTTGCAGGTCGTCTCCCAGACATTGCCGGCAAAAAGATACGTTGCGCCGCAGCCGGCCGCTTCCAGGGCATCCTCCACGGAATGGACGGAGGTGCCGATCACATCAAAGCGGCTGAGGATGTCCGGCTTTGCGGCATGGATCTCTTTCAGCATCGCAAGCGGCAGATGGACGCGCGGGATACCGAGCGCCAGTGCTATCTCCGGGTAGTTATGAACCACCAGATGCCGTGCAAGATACGCCTTTGCCTCACCGATGCCGAGCACCTTTGCCGTAAGATCGGCGTAGTCCTTCTCGCTCAGATCCTTCTCTCTTAGGACGACAGCCTTCGGAGCAAATCCCGCGACCCTTGCAACCTGCCGGAGGAACGCAGCTTCCGGATCCGGCGCGTCATCGAAGACGTGGCGGTTCGTGACGGCAATCATATTGGAATAATCAAACATAATATTACCGCGGGATCAGCGGCGTCCAGTACTGCTGGCCGTAGATGTCGGTCAGGCGGTATGCGCCGTTGGCTCTGTCGCCGATGATCAGGTTGGTGATCTCAATGTCGCCGTCCACGATCATGGAATCGAGCTCGTAGTTATCGAGGAACTCACCCTCATAGCTGTAGTAGTCGCAGATAAAGGTGATCTGGTCTCCGTCGAGAAGTGCCATCTCCTTTGCGACCTGGTCGGTCGTCTCGGGATCATAGTGCGCGCGGTAACCGCTGACAAAGCCGTCCGGCTGGTCGGAACTGAAGGTGATCAGGATGTCGCTCAGTTCGCCGTTGACTAGTGCCGGCACATAGCCGTGCATCTCATACTCGTCGCCGTTGTCGACGGTGTCAAGGTAGTAGTACGCGACGATGCGGTCGTTGAGCGCGAGCCAGGACTGGTCGTACGAGCCGATCAGGGAGCCGCGGTTATCGAGATCGAACAGGGAGTCACGTCCGAGATCGATAAAGCCTTCACCATCATCATAAAGGACGCTGAGTTCGATCTCCTGCACGAGATCCATGTCCGCACTGTCGAGCGCAAGCACGGTGTTGCCCGCGCCGTTGTTCGTCCAGAACATGTTGTCGGTGTTGATATGGTGGTCAAGCACATACTGCGCCGCGCTTCTGACGGAATCCTCATCGAGGAACTCCGTGTTGGACGCGTTCAGGTCCGCGATCCGCCCGTAAGAGCCTGAGCTGCCGCTAAGGAGAGATCCGAGCAGCGCGGAGATCAGCTCTTCCTGCGCGGAGCCGGAGCTGCTGTAGCTGCTGCTGCCCGAGCCTAAGTCAATGCCGGCCGAGCCGCTGCCGGAACCGAAGAAGTTCGAATACTGGGAAAGCGGGTTGGAACCGGAGGAGGTGCTGCCGCCGAAGCCGCTTCCGTAAGAGGAAGATCCGCCGCCTCCCAGAATGCTGTAAAGGTCGCTGAACTCGGAAGTGGACGTTCCGCCGAACAGGGAGGAATACGGAGATGTTGTTCCGCCGCCGGCTGCCTGGCCGGTCACGGCAACATTGGCAAATGCCTTGACGCAGTTGGTATAATCCGCGTCCATGCCGATGTTGCGGTAGAGCTTGACGATCGTGTCCACATAGGACGCCCGCTTGTACGGGAAGTAGATGGACAGGCCGTGCGCGTCGCCGTAGCTGCGGGAGGTACGGTTGTACTTGACCGCGTTCTTGATGGCACTGATCAGAGCAGATGCTTCTGATGTGCCGACGCCTCTTGCAAAATCGACGACGTCGATCTGATCGATGCGGTTGGTAGAAGCAAACTCCTTTGCGCCCTTACGCGCGTCGGAGACTTTCTTGTAGCTGTTGTTCTCGATCATCGAAGCCGCAGACTTCGAGAATGCGGACAGCGCGTCCGGAACAGTCTGTCCCAGCTCACTTAAATCGGTCACGGACAGGGTAACCGAATCACCCTGGCGTACCTTCTGTGACGCGAGCAGGAAATCATCCGCGATCATGCGTCCGATCTCAATGGTCGGGACCGAGGTGTTTTTGGAAAGTGTGCTGAGCCAGTTGGTATAGTACCAGCCGGTGCCCGGCTCGGTCTCCTCGGACGCGATCAGATAGTCCGCGTTGTCGCTGAGGATGAGCGCGTTTTCAAGTGTCGCCATCAGGCAGGCGTCAAAGCCGATGAAGTCGAACTTGACACCGGCGTCCGTGACAGCTTTGTCAATGCCGGCAAGGCTCATGGAGCCTGAGGTAGCAAACTTCTCATCGTAGCCGTAGCCGCTGACGGAACCTGAGCCGTGATCCCAGAAGATCAGGTCATAGCGGTCCGCCGGATACTTCTGCACGCCATACTTGATGAACTCGGTCAGCGTCGCGGGATCGGTCATCGCCTTGCGTCCGAAGTCATCCTCCAGACGATTCAGGCCGCCCTGCACGACTTCATAGATCTGGTTGACGGAATTGCTCGTAAAGTTGTTCTGCCACTTCTTGCATCCGCCGGTATAGACGAGGACGTGGACCTTGTCGCTGAGCGCGGCGCCGGCCATCTCCTTGATGTCGGAGGTACCCATGCCGTACTTGGACTCAAGGTCCGTGCCGCACATGTAAACAAGGATCGTCGCTTCATCCTGCCCGCTGCCCCTGATCTTCGTGAACTTGGATCTCGCGGCGTCGGAAACGGAAGTGTTCAGTTCACCGTTGTTGTTGGTGAGGCTGCCGTTATTGAAGGTGTGATTGCCGTCAAACGCGCTGCTGTACGAAGAGGACTGCGTATAGGAGTCGTCTACGGTGATTTCAGATGTCGTATCTGAAGATGCTTCGGAGCTGCCGCTGTATCCGCCGTAGAGAGACTGGAACAGGCTCTCCAGCGTCGATGAGCTGCCCGCAGAGCTGCTGCCGGAAGAAGTGCCGCCACTGTAGTAATCTGAAAATCCGTCAAGGCCGAACAGCGAGCCGAGACCGGAAGAACTGCTGCCGGAGGAACTGCCTGCCGCTGTCTGCGGTACCGGCGCCGCCGTTGTCGGCGGGACATAGGTCTGCTGGCTGCTCCCGCCGCCCAACATGGATCCCATACATCCGCGGAGGAGATAGAAAATAATTACGATCGCAATTATAGCTATAGGGCCACAGCCGAAGCTGCCGCCCCTTCTTATGGGACCTCCCGGTCCCCCTATTCCTGATCCTCCGCCGGATCCTGATGACCCGCCTCCGAAAAAGCCTCCTGTTGTGTTGGGCCTGCCGCCGAGTCCTCCGGTTCCGACCGGCTTTCCGAGCCCGAGTCCGCTGCCCTTCTTGTTAACTGTGCCTGTACCTGTTACTTTCTTTTCTCTGCTTCTTGGTCTGCTGTTGTTGTCCATAATGCTCCCCGGACTGCAAACTACTCAGCCCTTCCATCAATTGACGACGCGATCAGCGTTCTGATCTCATCCTTGTTTTTGCCGAGGGCATGGGCCAGTTCTGAATTCAGGGCATTCTCGGCCATCTTAAAGTAGCGGTCATCGACCGCAGTGACCTTCTTGCCCTGGTTTTCCCGTTCCCTGCTCCTCAGATAGAGGTTCTTGATAATACCGACAAGCGAAGCCGGATCGTTCGACTTCATCGCGTTTTTATACTCCTGCTCGCGAAACTTGTCGCTCTCAATCCATTTTACACCAATACCGGGGATGGAGTAAATAAATTCTATAGCCTGTTTTTCATCCATCGCTCTGCGCATATTGGTCTTATCCGAGGCAACGGGCACAAACACCTTCGCTCTCGGATCATCCACCGGCACTAATACATAATAATCTTTCGCCTCAGACGCTTCGCTGAGACACCTGGTGACGATCTCATCTATTTTACATACGCCGGTGTTTGCTTTTACAACATATTCGCCGATTGTATACATAAAACCTACCTCCTATGGTAAATTTTATCATTTTTTCGGCATTTTTTCTATATGCTGATTGACATAACTCGGAAATGTATGTGCTGAAAAAAGTGCTTATTTTAAGGCATATTTTGGTAATTATACCCATATGTATCAGAGTTCACCAAGGATCCTCCGGAAGCTTGCCTCTGTTTCAAAAATGATCCGTTCCTTATCCAGAAAAGCGTACTCTCCGTCCCTGTAAACGACTCTTCCGTCGACCATATTCAGGCAGATGTCGCCGCTCTGTGCTGAAAAGACAACATTGGCGATCGTGTCGTAATCCGGCCTCAGATGCGGGCGGTCGAGATCAATCACGATCAGGTCCGCGCGGCAGCCCTCCCGGATGAGTCCGCAGTCGGTGCGTCCCTGTGCCAGAGCGCCGTTTCTTGTAGCCATACGCAGGATATCGGCAGCGCTGATCGCGTTGGCATCCTTAAACGCGCCGCGGCTGATCATGGCCGCCATATGCATCTCTTCCATCATGTTGAGGTTGTTGTTGCTCGAGGCGCCGTCGGTGCCGAGCGCTACATTGACTCCGTTCGCGAGATAAGCGGCAACGGGTGCAATGCCGCTTCCGAGCTTTAAGTTGCTGGAAGGATTATGAAGGACATACGCACCGTGCGCCTTCATGATCTCCTGGTCTTCTTCGGTGATATACACGCAGTGAGCCGCACGCACGGGATTTTCGAACAGTCCGCAATCCGCCATGTAACAGACCGGGGTCCTGCCTCCATGTCTTTCTTTACACTCTTCGTGCTCCGAAGCTGTCTCGGAGATATGAACATGCACCAAAAGACTCTCATCCTTTGCCGCTTCCGCCACCTGGCGGACGAGCCCCTCTGTGGACGTGTACTCCGCGTGAAGGCCCATATCCGCGATGATCCTGGAGCCTGCGCCGGTTCCCGGCTCACCGCCGTAGACGCCGTCCCTGACGGCCTTCGCAAGCCGTATGGTGTCTTTATATCCCTGCAGTTCGGAAAGCTTCTGCGCCGGGTCAAAGGATGAGATGCCGTGGCAGATGTTCGCCTTCATGCCCGCTTCGTTCAGCGCGTCCGCCATCTCGTTGATGGAAAAATACATGTCACTGATCGAAACGCTGCCTGACGCCAGAAGTTCCATGGCGCCGAGCTTCGTTCCGTTAACGATATCCTCCGGCGTAAGCTTTGCTTCGAACGGGAAGATCTTTTCGTTGAGCCAACGCTGCAGGGGAAGTCCCTCTCCGTAGCCTCTGAGCAGCGTCATCGGCACGTGGCAGTGCAGGTTGTAAAAGCCCGGAAGCAGGACCTTGTCCTTTCCGTCATATACTTCTTCACCTTCCAGCGGTTCCAGCTTTTCCGCGCTGATACGGGTAATGAAAGCGCCTTCCGTACGGACGTACATATGCGGCTTAGCGGTGAAGTTTTCGTCGATGATCTTAATGTTTTTAAATAGCATATATTAAACTCCTTAGAATCCCGGAACTATGCAGTACAGGCAAGTGTCCGAAAGAGGCTTTTAGGCCGGAGACGCCGGGATCGCGAGCATAGCGGGGCCGACCGGAGCTACTGTCTGAGACGGGTCCGTACCCGTGGGCGACGCATACGTCGGACCCGTCGAGTTAGCGGAGGCGGCCCCTCATAGGCGGCGGAGCGATCCCAAGTCGCAGTGCCGGAGCCTCGCCGGACACCTGCCTGTGTATTAGTTATCAAATGATTTGGACATTGAAACCGGACTGAATATTCAGCGTTTCAGATACGGCTTCAGGTACTGGCCGGTGTAGCTTACCGGGTTCTCACAGACCTCTTCGGGCGTGCCCTGTGCGATCACGGTTCCGCCGCGGTCGCCGCCCTCCGGACCCATATCAATGATGTAGTCCGCAGTCTTGATCACGTCAAGGTTGTGCTCGATGACCACGACTGTGTTGCCGCTGTCCCGTAAGCGCAGCAGGATCTCGACCAGCTTATGGACGTCCGCAAAGTGGAGACCGGTCGTCGGCTCGTCCAGGATATAGATGGTCTTGCCGGTCGGGCGGCGGCTGAGCTCTGTCGCCAGCTTGATGCGCTGCGCCTCACCGCCGGAAAGCTCCGTGCTCGGCTGTCCGAGCTTGATGTAGGAAAGTCCGACATCGTAGAGCGTCCGTATCTTGCGTTCGATGGACGGAACGTTTTTGAAGAACTCCAGTGCCTCTTCCACCGTCATGTTGAGTATATCATAAATGCTCTTGCCTTTGTACTTAACTTCGAGCGTTTCCCTGTTGTAGCGCCTGCCGCCGCAGACCTCGCAGGGTACGTAGACGTCCGGCAGGAAGTGCATCTCGATCTTAATGATGCCGTCTCCGGAGCAGGCCTCGCAGCGGCCGCCCTTGACATTGAAAGAAAAACGTCCCTTGTTATAACCGCGCACC
The DNA here is from genome assembly GCA_017455005.1 of Lachnospiraceae bacterium. Taxonomy (GTDB): domain Bacteria; phylum Bacillota; class Clostridia; order Lachnospirales; family Lachnospiraceae; genus Avilachnospira. The sequence continues at coordinate 7,690 of JAFTBX010000050.1, forward strand.
TTGGCGTCCTGGGTCGAAGCGAACAGGTCGCGGATCATATCAAATACGCCCGTATAGGTCGCCGGGTTGGAACGCGGGGAGCGTCCGATCGGGGACTGGTCGATGCAGATGACCTTATCGAGAGCCTCGATGCCGTCGATCCCGTCGTGCTTTCCGGGGATTGTCCGCGCGCGGTTTAAGCTGTGCGCCAGGGACTTATGCAGGATCTCGTTCACAGGGAGGACTTGCCGCTGCCGGAAACACCCGTCACGCAGGTAAATACGCCCAGCGGGAAGGATACGTCGATATGCCGGAGGTTGTTCTCCGCAGCGCCCCGCACTTTAAGCCAACCTGTCGCCGCCTTCCGGGTCTCCGGGACCGGGATCTTCCGGCGGCCGGAAAGATAGGCGCCGGTGATAGACTCGGGACAGTTCACGATATCCTCAAAGGTGCCGCTCGCGACGACAAGACCGCCGTGCTCTCCGGCACCCGGTCCGATGTCAATGATGTGGTCTGCAGCACGCATCGTATCCTCGTCATGCTCGACCACGATGACGGAGTTGCCGATGTCCCTGAGGCGCTTTAACGTCGCAAGGAGCTTGTCGTTATCCCTCTGGTGAAGACCGATGGAGGGCTCATCCAGGATATAGGCAACGCCGACCAGGCCGGAGCCGATCTGGGTCGCCAGGCGGATACGCTGTGCCTCACCGCCCGAAAGCGTCGCCGTCGCGCGGGAAAGCGTCAGATAGTCCAGGCCGACATTGTTCAGGAACTCGACCCTCGCCCGGATCTCCTTGAGGATCTCCGCGCCGACCTGCTCCTGGAACTTCGTCAGCCTCAGCCCGCTCAGCTTGTCACGGAAACTGCCGATGGGATGCGTACACATCTGGTAGATATTCTCATCTCCGACCGTCACCGCCAGTGAGGACTTTTTCAGCCTCTGTCCGCCGCATAAGGGGCAGGTGCTCTTGATCATGTACTCCTCATAGGC
>JAFTBX010000051.1 GCA_017455005.1 Lachnospiraceae bacterium
GTCGGACCTCCCGGCACCGGTAAGACCCTGCTCGCGAAGGCAGTCGCCGGTGAGGCGGAGGTCCCGTTCTTCTCACTGACGGGTTCCGACTTTGTGGAGATGTTTGTCGGCGTCGGCGCATCCAGAGTCCGTGACCTGTTTAAGCAGGCGGAGGAAAAGGCGCTCTGCATCGTCTTCATCGATGAGATCGACGCGATCGGTAAGTCCCGTGACTCCCGTTTCGGCGGCGGCAATGATGAAAGAGAGCAGACCTTAAACCAGCTCCTTTCCGAGATGGACGGCTTTGACCCTGCCAAGGGCATCATGGTCCTCGGCGCAACGAACCGCCCCGAGATCCTTGATCCGGCACTTTTAAGACCCGGCCGTTTTGACCGGCGCATCATCGTGGAGAAGCCGGACTTAAAGGGCAGAGTCAACATTCTCAAGGTACACGCGAGGGACGTCCGTCTCGACGAAACGGTCGACTTTGACGAGATCGGCCTAGCTACGAGCGGCGCTGTCGGCGCGGACCTTGCCAATATGATCAATGAGGCGGCCATCACCGCGGTCAAGCACGGCCGCGACGCCGTCAGCCAGAAGGACCTTTTCGAAGCGGTTGAGGTCGTACTCGTCGGCAAGGAAAAGAAGGACCGCATCCTCTCCCAGGAGGAGCGCAGGATCGTTTCCTACCATGAGGTCGGCCATGCGCTGATTGCGGCCGTCCAGAAGGACGCGGAACCGGTACAGAAGATCACGATCGTGCCGCGTACCATGGGTGCGCTCGGCTACGTCATGCAGGTGCCGGAAGAGGAGAAGTACTTAAATACCAAGAAAGAGCTCGAAGCGATGCTCGTCACCACCCTCGGCGGAAGGGCCGCGGAAGAACTTGTTTTCGATACTGTGACGACCGGCGCTGCCAACGACATCGAAAAGGCAACGGAGATCGCGCGTTCGATGATCACGCGTTACGGCATGAGCGAGCGCTTCGGCCTGATGGGCCTCGCAAAGGTACAGGATATGTACCTGACCGGCAGGAGCGTCCTCGAGTGCGGTGACGCCACGGCCACCCAGGTCGACGAGGAGATCATGAAAATGCTGGCGGCTTCCTACGTGGAGTCCAAGCGGATCCTTTCCGAACATATGGACGCGCTTCATAAGATCGCGGCCTACCTGATCGAGAAGGAAACGATCACCGGCAGCGAGTTCATGGATATCCTGCACAAGGTCGAAGGAACCGGGGGCGCGGAAACGGAGGCCAAGGCCGCGGATGCGGAAAATGTGTCTGCGGAGACGGAAGCTGTGACGGATGCAGCGGAAAATGCTGCACCTTCCGAAACGGTTGAAGAAGCGCAGGCGGAATCGATACCTTCGTCTGAACCGGCATCTGCGGAAGTGAAAGCCACGGATGCGGCAGCAGAAGCGCCGGCAGCAGACGTTCAGAAGGCTGCAGAGCCCGCAGAGGACGCAACGCTTGCGGAAGCAAGAAGCGCCTATGAGCAGGCGATGGCGGAGGCCAACATTCACATCCCGGATAAAAGGGATAAGGCGGAATGATCCGGCTGATTTCATGAATACGCAGGGACATGGACCCTGCATGAAGCGATAGAACACTCTTTGAGTCATAAGGAGAAGAAATGAAAAAAGCAAGACTGACGGTACTGGCGATGGCAGCGGTAATGAGCCTGAGCCAGGCGGCGTATGCAGACAATGTGATCGTAGCAACCAGCCCCGGAAACGGCGGCACGAGCGTATCAACATCGACCGGCGTGACTTCTTCCGGCGTCACCTCCTCCGGCACCACGAATACCGGTTGGATGGGCGGCGGCAGCGTCGATGTCTCAAACGGTGCGGTCATTACGCAGACCGGCCCGACCACGGACTCCAAGAACTATAACGAACGCGGATATCTTGTGATCGGCGGTGAGTTTAACGGCGCGTCCCCGAGCTTCAATAACGGCATCGGACCGGGCGGCGGATCGGCGGCACAGCCCCAGACCCAGACCCAGACTGTCCAGTCACAGGCGGTCCAGTCCGAGGCGACCCAGCCTGTAGCGACCGGTACCAATGTAGCCGGTGCCGGCAGCGCGACCGCGGCTGCGCCTTCCACACAGGCAGTGGCTCCGACGGACGCAACCAGCTCCTGCGTGGCGAAGCCGACGATCAACGGCGGCGCGGCAGTGCTTTACGACGCGACGACCAACGAGATCCTGTTCGATAAAAACGGCAGCACCCAGATGTACCCTGCGTCCACGACCAAGCTGATGACTGCCCTGCTTGCGGCAGAACGTCTCAGCATGAGCGATACCATCACCTTCAACTCGACGGCGGTCAACAACCTCGAGAGCGGCGCGGTCACGGCAGGCATGAAGGCCGGCGACACCATGACGGTCAATGACGCCATGTACGCGATGATGCTCCGTTCCGCGTGTGAAGTCGCAAACGGCATCGCGGAGAAGATCTCCGGCTCACAGGCAGCATTTGCGGAGCTCATGAACCAGAGGGCGAAGGAACTCGGCTGCACCAATACCCATTTTGAGAATGCTTCCGGTCTGAACGGCAACCACTATACGACGGCACGCGATATGGCCCTGATCACGAAGGCGGCGCTCAACAATGCAACCGTACGCAAGGTGCTTCTGACCAAGACCTATACGCTTCCGGCAACCTCCAACAGAGGACAGCTGACCTGCACCAACAGCAACCGTCTGCTGCAGGGCGGCGCGGATTATTATGAGGGCATCATCGGCGGAAAGACCGGATATACCTCCAAGGCAGGAAGCTGCCTCGCCAGCGGTATCGAGCGGAACGGCCATCAGCTCATCGCGGTCGTTTTCAAGTCCAATACGACACAGTATACCGATACCAAGGCGCTTTATGACTACGGTCTCAAGAGGATCGCGGGCGGCACCGGCGCGGTATCCCAGTCCACGGCGGTCAATGCGGCCTCTGAAACAAAGGCTTCCTCCACAGCTGCTGCAGGCGGCAAGTGGGAGCAGACCACGGCAGGCTGGAAGTATAAGAAGGCGGACGGCAGCTACTGCGCTAACGAGTGGCTGGATGTCAACGGCAATTCTTACTTCTTCGGCAGCAATGCGATCATGAGCGTCGGCTGGAAGCAGTTCACAAACGGTGACTGGTATTACTTCAACCCGGAGAACGGCGCGATGGTCAAGAGCAAGTGGGTGACGCAGGACTCCAAGTCCTATTACCTGCAGGCGAACGGCGTGATGGCGAAGAATACCGTGATCGACGGCAAGTACCGTGTCAATGAGAGCGGTGTGTACGTCGAGAAGGTCGGATAAGTTTGGTAAGTAAAGTGGCAGATAAGAGAATCAACAATAACTTTAATAACAGTGGAAAAGGTTCGTCCAGAAGAAAGAACGGCGGCGGTGGTTCACCGTGGGTGATCGCGGCAGCGGTTGCCGTGGTGGCTTTGGTTGCTGTTTTCGCGATGGTTATGTCCTCAAGGAGAAAGCAGGCGGAGATCGCGGCGTCTGAGGCGGAGTCCGCTTCGATCGAGGCTTCCATCGCGGCGTCGATTGCCGAGGAAGAAGCAAACCGGATCGAGGTGAAGGAGCTCACGCCGTGTGAGATCCCGGAGCTGCAGCTTCTGGTACAGGAGTATTTTGAAGCAAGGCTCGCGGGGGATACGACCCGCATCTTCGAGATGTACGGCCGTTCCGATACGGCGGCGGACGAGGCTCTTTCGCAGAAGCTGAAAGCCCAGGCGGCCTGGATCCAGACCTTCCGCAACATCTCGGTCTATGATGCGGCGGGCGTCTATGACGGCGACAGGTTCTGTGTCGTGCAGTACGATGTGGACTTCCGCAGGACGGATACATTGGCTCCCGGCATCATGTACTTCTATGCGGAGCGGTCCGCGGACGGCGGCTACATTTTCCTTGAAAATCTCGTGAAGGAGAGAGTGGACTTTGTGGAGGCGGAGTTAAAGAGCCCGCAGACAGAGGCCATGATCTCTGATACGGACAGCCGCCTGAAGGAGGCGCTTGATACGGACAGTGAACTGGCGCTCATCTATACCTCGTTCAGAAACGGGGAGATCTATAAGGAAGCGAACCTCGATATGGACAGGGAGCAGGAAGTTGACCTGTTCCTCGATCCGGAGGATTCGATTCTCGTAGAGGGTGCGACGCTCCCGGCAGTCGAGGAGACCGTTCAGGATGAGGCTGCGGCGGATACGGCCGCGGAAGAGAGCGGCACCGAAGCGCCGGCTGAGGCAGCGGAGGAGACCGCAGCGGAAGAAGCTGCATCGGAAGAAAACGCACCGGAGACGGATGCTCCGTCGGAAAGTGTAACGGAGCAGGCGCAGTAAGCGCGGCAACCGGCATGGCCGGCCGCAGGCGGCATTCACGGCTGCAGACAACATTTTCATAATCAGGATGAACACGCAGTATGGCAGGCGTGATCTGCCGTACTGCGTGATGCCATCTTTAAGAAAGAATCAGGCCGGACAGGCCTGAAGGAGTATAAAGCAAATATGCAGGTTAAGGACTTTGACTACTATCTTCCGGAGGAACTGATCGCGCAGGACCCGCTGGAGGACCGCAGCTCTTCGAGGCTGCTTGTACTGGATAAGAAGACCGGGGAGTTTGAGCACCGGCATTTTACGGATATAAAGGAGTATCTGAAGCCCGGTGACTGCCTGGTCATCAATGATACGAGGGTCATCCCGGCAAGGTTGCTCGGCTTTAAGGAAGACACCGGCGCCCATGTGGAGGTGTTGCTTTTAAAACGCAAGGAAGCGGACGTCTGGGAATGCCTCGTGCGTCCGGGAAAGAAGCTTCGTCAGGGGGCGAGGGTCGTTTTCGGAGACGGCCTTCTGAAGGCGGAGATCATCGATACCGTGGAGGAAGGAAACCGCCTCGTGCGTTTCGAGTATGAGGGGATCTTTGAGGAGGTTCTGGACCGCCTCGGGGAGATGCCGCTTCCGCCATATATCACGCATAAGCTTCAGGATAAGAACCGTTATCAGACAGTCTACGCCGCTCATGACGGATCTGCTGCAGCACCGCCGGCGGGTCTGCATTTTACGAAGGAACTGCTCGCTGAGATCGAGGCAATGGGCGTAAAGATCGCGCGCGTCACCTTACATGTGGGCCTCGGCACCTTCCGTCCGGTCAAGGCGGAGACGGTGGAAGACCACCATATGCATTCGGAGTACTATGAGGTGACGGAGGAGACTGCGAAGGTAGTCAATGAGACCCTCGCGGCCGGTCACCGGGTCTTTTCCGTCGGTACGACGTCCACAAGGACGATGGAGTCTGCAGCGGTGGTGAACCCGGCGTATGAGGCAGCATTGGCAGAAGCAGCGAAGCGGGCTTCGAACGGTGAAGCACCGGAGTTTGAAGCAGTGACGGTCGACGGCCTCAGCATGCTTCGGAAAGCGGATGGAAGCTACATTCCGAAGTACATACTCAAGGCCGGCGGCAGCTGGACCTCGATCTTCATCTATCCGGGCTACGAGTGGAAGCTGGTGCAGTCGCTGATCACGAACTTCCATCTGCCGCAGTCTACGCTGATCATGCTGGTTTCCGCGCTTGCGGGCAGGGAGCATGTCATGGCGGCCTACGAGGCGGCTGTCGCGGAGCGGTACAGGTTTTTCTCCTTCGGTGACGCGATGCTGATCACGGACAGAATATAATCATCAATATTGACAAAAATGGATAATAACGGTAAAATAAGGATAAAACAAGCACCTTATTTTACCGTTTTGTTTTTTTGGGGGGATTGTCTATGATGACGATTGAAAAGATGCAGCAGATACGTGAGGCGCGCGGCATCAGTATCGCGCAGCTTGCGGAGTATACAGGCGTGCCGGTGGGGACGCTGACCAAGATCTTTGCCGGGGTGACAAAGCGGCCACGGCCTGCGACGCTCCAGGCGATCGAGCGGGTACTCACGGGAGATCCGGATCGTTACAGCGGCAGGGCGGCAGGATATGAGGCAAGAAGCCTGAAGGATGATACTTCACCGTTTATGGTAAGTGACGGCGCGGATGCAGGAGTGTACAGTACGATCAGCGGCGAATTGAACTCATTTAACGGTGACTGCGATATCCCGGGACCGTACCGCGTGTCGGATATCGAGAAGCTTCCCGAGGACGTAAGGGCGGAGCTGATCAACGGGCACCTTTTTTATCTGGAATCGCCCACGGTGGTGCATCAGCGTATTGTCAGTACGGTATTCTTTGAGTTCGAGAGTCATATCAGAGCGAAAAAGAAAAAGTGTCTGGCGCTGATGGCGCCGACAGATGTCCAGATCATGCAGGATGACATGCACATATTTCAGCCGGACCTGCTCGTCGTCTGTAAACACGACAGGATCACAAAGAAACGGATCTACGGCGCGCCGGACTTTGTGCTGGAGGTGCTTTCGCCCTCAACCAGGCGGAAGGACCTGATCGATAAGACCGTATGGTATGAGAAGGCCGGCGTCCGGGAACTGTGGTTTATCGACCCCGACCGGAAGAAGCTGCAGATCTATGACTGGACAAAGGAGCATGAGAAGTTCCAGCTTGTGCAGCTGATGCCGCTGGAAGGAAAGAAGGCTGTGGCAATCTCAGACGGTGAACTCGAGATCGACTTAGATGAGATCCGGGAGATCATAGATACTTATTGATCGCTTCGCGGAACTCGGAAAGCATCGCGGTGTCATTATCCTCGATCGCGTGATAGATGCAGTGATCGATGTGCTCGTTGATGATGACCTTGCTGGTGCTTTTGATCGCGGCTTCTACGGCGGCGAGCTGGATCAGCACATCCGCGCAGTCACGGTCTTCCTCGACCATGCTTCTGACACGTTCCAGGTGGCCGATGGCGCGGGAAAGGCGGTTTACGACCTTGCGCTTATGCTCGGGGGAGTGATAGTGTCCGTGTTCCTGCTCCGGGTTATGCTCATGTTCATGCTCAGTACTCTTGCTCATGACATCTGATCCTTTCAAACACACAATCGTTCAGGCGTCCGCTCCGGCGGGGGAGGCTGCCGCTGCAGTCCGCCGAGCCTGATCATTTATTAAAACAGTATAAATGAAATGTTTTTGCGAGACAAGCCCTGTGGGGGCTTTTCTTTGCGGCGGGAAACTGATATAATTCCCTGTACGGTGCTGAGGGCGCCGATGTTTTCGTGCAGTAATCTGAGGAGCGGACGTTTCTGCCACGGTGCAGTCCGCTATAGAAGGAGTAACTATGGAACAGGTCAAGATCATTGAGCTGAAGGAATCAATTCTTGAAGATAACGATAAAGACGCGCAGGTTTTAAGAGATGAGCTGAAGGGCAAGGGGACCTGCCTGATCAATCTGATGAGCGGCCCGGGATCCGGCAAGACGACGACGCTGCTTGCAATGAAGGACCAGTTTGCGGGACGCATCAGCTGGGGCGTCATGGAGGCGGACATTGACTCGGATGTGGACGCAATCCGGCTGAAGGAGGCAGGCGTGCCTTCGATCCAGCTGCATACCGGCGGCATGTGCCACCTCGACGCGGACATGACGAGGCAGGGTCTGCGTTCCTTTGACAGGGATGATCTGGACCTCATCTTCCTTGAGAATATCGGCAACCTTGTCTGCCCTGCGGAGTTTGACACGGGCGCGGCCATTAACATGACGATCCTTTCGGTGCCGGAGGGAGACGATAAGCCGGTAAAGTATCCGCTGATGTATGAAGTGGCGGACATCATGGTCGTAAACAAGATCGATACGCTTCCGGTCTTTGACTTTGACCGCGAGCGGATGGAGCGCGCTGTCTATGAGCGCAATCCCGATATGAAGATCTTCTACATTTCCGCGCTGACGGGAGAAGGCGTCCCGGCGCTTGCGGACTATCTGATCAAACGGGTAAAGGAGTGTAATAAGTAATGGGCGAAGTCAGGACGATCCAGATCCATGAGGATATCACGGCGAGCAATGACCGGACCGCGGAAGCGACCCGCGAGATGCTCACCAAAAAGGGCGTGTTCTTTATCAATGTCATGTCCAGCCCGGGCTCAGGCAAGACCACACTGCTGACGGCATTGATCAAGCGGATGAAGGACAAGGTGCGCATCTCGGAGATGGACGTGGATATCGCGTCCACGCTTGACGCACAGAGAGTCGCGGACGCGACCGGCGTCCGGGCGATCCAGATCCATAACGGAGGCCTCTGCCACATTGACGCGGACATGACAGCCCGCGCACTTAAAGAGTTCAGTGTGGACGATACGGATCTTCTGATCCTTGAGAACATCGGAAACCTCGTGTGTCCTGCGGAGTTTGACACCGGTGCGCATAAGAACATGATGCTGCTCTCCGTACCGGAAGGAGACGACAAGCCGCTCAAATACCCGCTGATGTTTTCCGTAAGCGACATTGTCCTCATCACAAAGACCGATACCGCGCCGTACTTCAATTTCGATATGGAAGCTGCAAAGGAGCGCATCCTGCAGCTCAACCCCGCGGCCATCATCATCCCGGTCTCCGCGCGTACCGGAGAAGGCCTTGACGAGGTCGAAGCTCTCCTGATGAAGGAGATCGATGCGTTGAAGAAAAACGCATAAAAGATGTCTGTCCGTATATAAAAAGATTGACTGATTTTTATCCCCCAAGGAGGCTTCCGCGGGGGATTTTTTGATGCTAAAATAGCCGAAGTCAAGATGGTACGGACCGGATCCGGAAGGTTTGCGTGACCGAACCGCGGGAAAACCGCAGAAGCGGGCAGGCGCTGCAGAAGCAGCGAAGAGAGCGGGAGTTGATGCAGCCATCGCGGGTCATGAAGATACGCACGGAAGAATAAGAGCGGAGTGCTCTTTCCGATATATTCCCGGTCACCATCTGTCCTGTCAGAACCATACAAATGTCATGAAGGCATGTAGTCCTCAGCGGAGGACTGCATGCCTTGTATTTTTTTAAATCAGGAGAAACCATGGAATCGATCATCAGTGAGAACCGCAGTTATTGGACAGGCCGGGCGGCGGGTTATTCGGAAGTGAACCGGCGGGAGCTTGAGACAGACCAGAGAGTCAGCTGGTTTCGGGAGATCGGCCGCCGGATCGGAAGACAGTTTCCGGGAACGCTGCGGCAGGAGATACGCGTCCTTGAAGTGGGGACCGGCCCGGGCTTTTTTGCGATCATTCTCGCGGAAGCGGGCTACAACGTAACGGCAATCGACCTGACGCCTGCCATGCTTGAAGAGGCAAGACATAATGCGGGAGCGCTCGCGGACCGGATCGATTTCAGGGAAATGAACGCGGAGGCGCTGGAGTTTCAGGACGGAAGCTTTGACGTAGTTATCAGCCGGAACCTGACCTGGAACCTGCCGCATCCGGGAGATGCGTACCGTGAGTGGCGGCGTGTACTGAAGGACGATGGCCTTCTCCTGAACTTTGACGCGAACTGGTATATGTACCTTTTTGATGAGCATGCGCGCGAGGGCTACGAGGATGACCGGCGCAACACCGCGGAAGGCGGCTACAGTGACGGCAATATCGGCGAAAACTTTGACGTCATGGAAGATATCGCAAGGCGTGTACCCCTTTCCAGCGTGCTCCGTCCCGCCTGGGACGTTGTAGTGCTGAGCGACCTGGGGATGGACGTACGGACCGATGAACTCGTCTGGCAGTCGGTCTGGTCGGAGGAAGAAAAGGTCAACTACGCCTCAACGCCACAGTTTCTGGTAGAGGCTGTCAAAAGAGGCCGGATCTGAAACCGGGCAGCACCGGCCGTGCGGAAGAAGCGGCAGTAGAGCGTGCGGAGCATGATGCCGGCAGAGCGCCGGAACGAAACAGGATAAGAAAGAAACATGGTATGAATGCATTTAAAGAAAGAGTAACGAACTACTGGACAAAGCGCGCGGATGACTTTGCCGAGCTTCGGATCCGGGAACTGAAGAGCCCCCTGCGCTCCTACTGGTGGGCGGAAATGGCAAAGCACCTGCCCATGGGAAGAAACCTGAGGATCCTTGACCTCGGCACGGGCACCGGCTTTTTCACGTTCCTGCTGACGGAAAAGGGAAACCGGGTGACCGGCATCGACCTGACAGAGCAGATGATCGTGGACGCAAGAAAAACCGCGGACCTTCTGGGAATGGACACCGAGTTTCACGTTATGGACGCGGAGGCGCCTGACTTTGCGGAAGGAAGCTTTGACGCGCTTGTCACGCGCAACCTGACCTGGGTGCTTCCGAATCTTGCGGACGCGTACCGCAACTGGTTTAAGCTGCTGGCACCCGGCGGCGTGCTGATCAATTTTGACGCGGACTACTGCCATGCAGGACCGCAGACGGAACTGCCGGAGAACCACGCGCACAACAGCATCGCCAGAGAGCTGATGGAGGAAAATGACGCCATCACGGAAGAGATGAAAGCACTGCAGGGTATCCGTCCGCAATGGGATGTGGAGCTCCTTTCCGCGGCAGGCTTCGAACGGATCAGCATTGACACAGGCACCTGGCGCAGGATCTACCGGGTAAAGGATGAATTCTACAACCCCGTCCCGGTCTTTTCCATCGCCGCATACAAACCGTTCATCGCATAGATCCGTGACGGTGTGTGAAAATTCCGGGCCGATGGAGTGTGAAAGGTCCGGGCTGACGGTGTGAAAGCTCCGGACCAATGGAGTGTGAAAGGCCCGGGCCGATGGGGTGATGCAGCCTGATCCGGCTTACAAATGTGATGATTCTTTTATTTAAACAGCAAGACTTCGGCAGGGAGCGGAAAATCTGACAGGAGGTATACAGATGAGAAAACAGGTTTTAAGCGCAGCAGTAATTTCCTTCCTGATGCTTACAATGGCAGCCTGCGGCAGCTCACAGCCGGTGCAGACAACGGCAGCGGCTGCGGAAACGACAGCTGCTGCGCAGGAAGCAGCAGCTGCGGCAGCGGAAACCACCGCAGCGGCGGCAGAGACGACAGCGGCGGCAGAGACAGCAGCGACTTCAGAGGCACCGGCTGCCGGTGAAAAGATCTTGAAAACGGCGGCATCCTTTGCATATCCGAGTCTGGACGTACACACCGAGTATTACGGATGGTACACTTCGATCTACGGTCTTTCTGAGGCGCTTTTTAAGATCGGCCCGGATATGGGTCTCGTGCCGTGCCTGGCAGAGTCCGCGGAGACCGAAGGCAACGTCATGACGATCAGGCTGAAGGAAGCGGCAGCATTTTCCAATGGAAACCCGCTGACGGCAGAGATGGTCATACGCAACCTGCAGCGTCTCGCGGAGGTGAACTCCCGTTTTGCTTTTCTTGGGAATTTTGAGTATGCGGCAGTGGACGATCACACACTTACGATCGACACGAAGGAGCCGTATCCGACATTGATGAACGACCTCGCGAGCCCCGAATGCGGCATGATCGATCTGGACGCGACGACCGACTTCGACCTGGACCCGGTCTGCACCGGCCCGTTTGTCATCAGCAGCTTTGTACCTTCCGGCGACGTGACGGTGAAGCGCAACGAAAACTACTGGGGCGGCGATGTTACCTTGGACGGCGCGGTCTTCTACTACATGCAGGAGGATCAGCCGAAGCTCATGGCAATGCAGTCCGGTGAGCTGGACTGCTACAACAGTATCGACTCCGCTTCCCTGCAGATCTATCTTTCCGAACCCGAAAACTATAAGGTCGTGCAGATCGCCGGCACCCGCCTGCAGTTCTATATCCTCAACGAAAACCGCTTAAGCGACAAGGTCAGGGAAGCGATCAACCTGATCGTGGATAAGGACGCGATCGCCGCTTATCAGGAGGGCACTGTCTCTCCGGCAGTCGGCCCGTTCCTTCCGAGCGCTGCTTACGGCCAGGTCACAGTTCCGGCAGTGGATCCGGAGAAGGCAAAGTCACTCCTTGAGGAAGACGGCTATACCCTCGGTGCGGACGGCATTTATGAAAAAGACGGAGAAAAGCTCCATCTCAATATCTGCTACTATGCGGCAAGAAACCTCGATGCCATCGCGATCCTCATGCAGGAGCAGCTGAAGAACAATGGTTTTGACGTGGAGCTGACGGTCGAAGAAGATCCCGACGCGACCTACATCGCGACCGGAGACTTTGATATCGCGCTTTACTGCATGATCTCCGACAAGGCGGGCGATCCGCTGTACTTCCTGGATTCCACCCTGGCGGAAGGGTCTTACTATGACTGCGGCGGATTTGATGACGATGAATGCCAGGCAGCCATCGAACAGCTCCGCATCGAGGCGGATCCCGCCAAAAGAGCTGAGCTTGCCAACAAGGCGGTTCAGATCGCAATCGATGACAATGCCTTCGGTTACGTAGGCCTGTTTAACCAGACGACTGTATTAAAGCCGGGCGTCAGCGGCTTTGCGGAGGACATCCCGTTTGATTTCTACGGCGTTGACGCGCACACCACCAAAGAGTGACCGGTTCAGTAAGATCCGCACTGTATTGAATCCGACGACCCGGCCCGGGTGTTTTTTCGGACATGGCGCTGATCATTCACAGACTATTCCGCATTAATCCTTCAGGACAATGCCGCTTCCTTTTCATGGGGGCGGCTTGTCCGCTTTATTCACAGCCATGAAACGATATGTTATCAAAAGACTGATCTCACTGATCCCCATGCTGCTGGTTTTGAGCTTTTTCAGTTTCCTGCTCCTTGATATGGCGCCCGGAGACCCTGCGGAAAAGAAACTGGCTGCGCAGGGAATTGCGGTGACCAAAGAGGTACTGGACGCGGAGCGCATCAGGATGGGGCTTGACCGTCCGTTCCTTACCCGGTACCTGTCCTGGCTTGCCGGAGCGGTCAGAGGCAATCTCGGCGTCTCCTATAAAGACGGCTTTCCTGTTATGGGAAAACTGTTGGAGGGCCTCGGGAAGACCTGCTATCTGGCTTTTTTCAGCATGCTTCTTTCCCTTATCGTTGCAGTTCCGGTCAGCGTCGTGAGTGCCGTCCGGCAGAATTCTGTATTTGACAATGTGTTCCGGGTCTTTTCCTTTGGCGGCAATTCCATCCCCAATTTCCTGATCTCCGTGCTCCTGATGTATGTTTTCTGCATCCGTATCAAGATGTTCCCTGTCCTTGCGGGTGACTCTTTCAGCGGGCTGTTCCTGCCCGTCATTTCCCTTGCGATCCCGATGGCGGGGCGTTTCATCCGGCAGTTTAGGGCGGAGCTCATCAGTCAGCTGGAGCAGGATTATGTGACCGGCATCCGCGCAAGGGGCGTGCGCGAAAGCATCGTCCTTTTCCGAAATGTGCTCTACAACGCGCTGGGACACATGATCACGATCGTCGGGCTCTCCGTCGGAACGCTGATGGGCGGCAGCGTCGTCATTGAGACGATCTTCCGCTGGTCCGGCATTGGCAAGCTCGTCATGGACTCCATCACGGCAAGAGATTATCCGGTGGTCCAGGGCTTTGTCCTTGTTATGGGCTTTTTGTACCTCATCATCGGACTTCTGACCGACCTGATCTTTGTCACCATCGATCCCAGAACGGAGATCAATTCATGAAACAGGGAATACCGGGTATCGGCGGCGCAAAGCGCCCCCGTCCAAACGTAATATCGGGAAGCATCCTTCGCAGGAGTGCCAGGACAAAGGTCATTTGCATCGGCGCGATGTGCATCCTGCTGATCCTGATTGCCGTATTTGCAGGGAAGCTTTCTCCGCATGATCCCAATCAGACGAGCGCTCTGCTGATCCGTAAGCCTCCTTCGAAGGAATATCCCTTCGGCACAGACAGCTTTGGAAGATGCGTTCTCTCAAGAGTGCTTGCGGGAGCGGGAACAACGATCTTCGCAACGACCGTGCTTGTGGCGGTGACCTTTGCCATCGGAACGGTACTTGGCATCATCAGCGGATATTACGGGGGTTGGGCTGACGCAGTCATCATGCGCGTGACGGAGCTCTTTCTTGCGTTTCCGCAGATGGTCGTTGCCATTGCGGTGGCAGGTATCCTCGGCGGCGGCCTGAGCGCGGCACTGATCGCGCTGGGTGTGACTGCCTGGACCGGCTACGCCAAGATCGCCCGCAGCCATACCTTAAGCGTCAAAAATGAGAACTATATCGCCGCGGCAAGGCTCGCCGGCTTAAAGGGATGGCAGATCATCCTTTTTCACATCCTTCCGAACATTCTTTTCCCGCTCGTTACGAACGCGCTGACGCAGATCGGAACGACGATGATCGGTATTTCAGGTCTTTCCTTCCTCGGTCTCGGCGTGATCCCGCCGCAGGCAGAATGGGGGTCGATGATCAATGAATCGAGGGCATATATCCAGCTCGCACCCTGGGCAGTACTTTATCCGGCGGCGGCGACGATCGTGACGATCATGCTGTTCAACTACCTCGGTGACGCGGTCATGGAGCTTCGGAAAGCAGAGAGGAGACGCTGATGCAGCCGGAGGTAAATGTTGTAAAAGACAGGGAAGAAACCATGAGACAGGGAAGGGAGAACGGCGTCCTCGAGATCCGGAATCTGTCGCTTTCCTATGGTGACGCGGATATCGTGAAAAATGTCTCCCTCAGCGTCAGGGCGGGAGAGATCTTATGCATTGCCGGTGAGAGCGGCTGCGGCAAGTCCACGTTGCTGAAGGCGATCCACGGTATGGACGCAGTCAATGTGACCGGCGGAGACATCTGTTACGGAGGAAAGTCCATTTAAGCTTAAGCCGTGCTGAACGCCGCAGGATCATGGGAACGGGGATCGGACTGATCCCGCAGAACCCGCAGGGCTCATTCAACCCGCTGCGTACCTTCGCGAAGCAGATGAAAGAGACGATGCAAAGCCACGGTCTTACATTTGACCGTGAAGAAATGATCCGCCTCATGGACAGCATGGGGCTTCCGGAAGGCGGCAAGCTGATCGAAAGCCGCCCGTTTGAACTGTCCGGAGGTATGAACCAGCGTGTTGCCATCGTTTTTTCGCTGCTGCTCAAGCCGAAGGTACTGCTGTGTGATGAAATCACCAGCGCCCTGGATGTGACGAGCGGAAAAATGGTTATCCATGAGATCGAGGGCTATGCGGCCCGGTCTGACGTGGCAATCGTGATGGTCACGCACCATCTGGGAATCGCTGACCGGATCGCTGACCATGTCGCGGTCATGAACCATGGGGAAGTTGTGGAGTACGGACCTGTCGGGAAAGTGCTCTACGCGCCGGAGGACAGCTATACAAGGATGCTTCTCAGTAAGATCCCGAAGATACGAAGGGAGGCAGCGCTATGAATGAGATACCTGTACTTGAGACAGCCGGTCTTGAGCGCACATTCCATACAAAAGGCCGCGAAGTAAAGGCGCTTGACAACATTTCCATAAAGCTTATGCCCGGAACGATCCTGGGCGTTGTCGGGGAAAGCGGCAGCGGCAAGTCCACACTGATCCGTCACATTGCATGTCTGGAAAAACCGGATAAAGGAAAGCTTTTTTATCGCGGGACCGAGTATACAGGCAGGGACGCCGCGTATGCGGGAAGGTTCCTGCAGATGATCTTTCAGGATGCCTTAAGCTCCTTCGATCCGAAAATGCGTTTTGCAAAAAGCCTTCGGGAAGGGCGCCGGGCAGCAGATGATCCTGCACTTCTGAAGAAGCTTCTTTCAGACGTCCGTCTCGATGAAAGCTTCCTGGACCGGTATCCCGGGTCCTTAAGCGGTGGCCAGTGCCAGCGTATGTCGATCGTGCGCGCGGTCTACTCGGGGGCGCAGGTCCTTCTGTGCGACGAAGCAACGAGCGCGCTGGATGTCGCGTCGCAGGCAATGGTCATTGAGCTTTTAAAGGAGCTGAAGGAACTGTATCAGATCTCGATGATCTTCGTGTCCCACGACCTTGGCGTCGTCAGTCAGCTCTGCGACGACGTTATGGTCATGAAGGACGGGCGGTGCGTGGAGTACGGCAGCTGCCACGATGTGATCTGCCATCCGAAAGATCCCTATACCAGGGAACTTCTGGATGCGGTCATGGAGGTGGGCGACGAAGCCGGCCTTCACCGGCATAAGCATCAGGAACCGGTGCCGGCACCGATGGAACGGGACCTGCTCTGACCATATGCCCTGCCGGCGGCGGGGCTTTCTCGTGCCGTGCGGACGGCGGCAGAGCGCCGGGCTGCTGCTTATCCCCGGAAAAGAGGAGATAATGATTGACAATTTCCCCGGGATACATTAAACTTCTTGCCGGCGGCTGTCGTAAATCACATTTTTGAAATCACAAAGATAACTTCGATACGTGAGATGTCTCCGTCATCGGAGTTTTTTTGTGACCTGCAACGAGTAGAATCGACGTGCGCTTGCGTACGGAGATTTGATGAATGCGTACGATCCCGGAATGCGCCTTAGGACGCTTCCGGTGATTTGACCCGCCAAGCCAGTTTACATCAAAGGGGGATCCTCGGATGGATCATAAAAACAGAAGTACATTTTCCAACAAAATGGGATACATCCTCTCGGCTGCCGGCGCGTCGGTCGGCCTCGGCAATATCTGGCGCTTTCCGTATCTGGCAGCGCGCTACGGCGGCGGCATTTTCCTGCTCGTCTACGTGGTGCTGGCGCTGACCTTCGGCTATACGATGATCATCTCGGAGACCGCGCTCGGACGTATGACCGGAAAGAGCCCGGTCGGCGCGTTTGAACGCTTCGGGAAGACGGCCGGCAACCGCTTCGGCGGCTGGATCAACGCCATTATCCCGATGCTGATCGTGCCGTACTACTCGGTCATCGGCGGATGGGTATGCAAGTACCTTTTCGAATATCTGATCGGCAACGAGGCGGCGCTTGCGGAGGACGCGTTCTTCGGCGCGTTTATCGGCAGCGCGGGGCAGCAGGTGCTGTGGTTCTGCGTCTTTGCCTTTCTGACCCTGATCGTTATCTTCCGCGGCGTGGAAAACGGCATCGAACGCGTCTCGCGCTTTGTGATGCCGGTGCTCGTCGTGCTCGCCGTCATTATCGCGGTATACTCCATGAGCAGGCCGGGCGCGCTCGCGGGCGTGAAGTATTTCCTGGTACCGGACTTTGCCAACTTTTCCTGGATGACGGTCGTGGCGGCTCTCGGACAGATGTTCTACTCGCTTTCGATCGCCATGGGCATCCTCGTGACCTTCGGTTCCTATATGAAAAAGGATGTCGATATGGAGGCATCCACGATCCAGGTTGAGATCTTTGATACGATGATCGCGATCTTCTCCGGCCTGATGATCATCCCGGCGGTGTTCGCATTTTCCGGCGGCGCTCCCGACGTACTGCAGTCCGGCCCGTCCCTGATGTTCGTGACCATGCCCAAGATCTTCTTAAGCATGGGCTTCGGACGCGTCATCGGCATCCTGTTCTTCGTGCTGGTCCTCTTCGCGGCAGTCACAAGCGCTATCGCGCTCACGGAAAGCTGCGTCTCGACCTTCGAGGACGAGCTGCACATAAATCGTCAGAAGGGCACCATCATCATGGGGCTGGAAATGCTGGCGCTCGGTATCTTGAACTGCCTCGGCTTCAACGTCCTCGGCTCAGTTACCATCGCAGGCATGGGCATCCTTGACTTCTTCGACTTTACGACCAATTCCGTCATGATGCCTGTCTCCGCCATCACGATCTGTCTTCTGGTGCTTCGCAGGATCACGGTCGCGAAGATCGAGGAAGAAGTGACTTTCGGCGGCAGCTCGCAGTTTAAGCTTCGCGGCGTCTACCGTTTCGTCGTGAAGTACGTCGCCATCGCGTTCCTGCTCGTCATCCTGATCTCGTCGATCCTGAATGTGCTGGGCGTGATCCATATCTGATAAATAAGCAGCGGCGTGGATTTCGGGCGACGTCGGCGTAGGCGCATAAAGCCGACAGGCAGCGCCCGAGCCGACGTCCCCGAAGGGTACCGCGCCGCGTCTGTATAGAAATCACGTAAAAACGCGATCTCGCAGTTGCGCGCGGCGCTGCTTTCGATTACAATAGGGCGTATGAAAAAAGAGATGCCCCTGTTCTTATACAGACTGATCCAGTTTACATGGGGCCTGCCGCAGACTGCGGCGGGCCTTTGCCTGTATTTGTACTTTTATAAGAACAAGCATTTCAAATACAGGAATGCTATAATCACGGTGTGGAGCGATGGGGCCGACTGTTTATCTCTTGGTCCCTTCGTTTTTATTTCCGGAAGTTTTTTTGAGAAGGACCCGGCATCCGGCACACGGATCGTGCCGGAAGGGCAGGTCTGCTGTACTGCTTTTCCTGAAGCAGACGTTGCAGGCGCTGCGGGCAATGCCGGCGGTTCGGACGAATCTGCCGGAACAGACAGCATTGGCAGAGGAAATGGTAATGTCGCCAATGCCGGGACGGAAAGAGTATTTGAGATGTCCCCGGCGCTGGAACGTATCCTGCGTCATGAGTACGGGCATTCGATCCAGTCGATGATCCTCGGACCGGCATATCTGCCGGTGGTGGGCATCCCGTCGATCCTCTGGTGCAGGGTGCCGTCGCTCGGCAGGAGCTGGCGCAGCGGTAAGCGCTCGTACTATTCGTTCTTTACGGAGCGGAGCGCGGACCGGTTCGGCGGAAATAAAAGAGAGTGAGGTTTATGGAAGGCATCAGGATCAACAAATATCTATCGGGCATGGGGATCTGCTCCCGCAGGGAAGCGGACCGGCTGCTGGAAGAGGGCCGGGTCCGTGTAAACGGCAAGCCTGCGGTTCCGGGACAGCGCATCATGGACGAGGATGTGATCAAGGTGGACGGGCGCACCGTCACCGCCGACCTGAAGGGCGAACCGGTCCTTCTGGCATTCCACAAACCGCGCGGGATCGTCTGTTCCACGACGTCCAACGACAAAGCAGTCAACATTGTCCAATATATCAATTATAAAGACCGGATATTCCCGGTCGGGAGGCTGGATAAGGACTCCGAGGGCATCATTCTGATGACCAACCGCGGGGAACTCGTCAACCTCATCAATAAAGGCCGCTATGGCCACGAAAAAGAATATATCGTCACCTGCCGCAGGAAGGTCACGGATGCGTTTCTTAAGGCAATGCAGGAAGGGGTCGACATTATGATCCCTGTGATTGATGCCGGGGAAAGCGAGAAGCAGTCGGCAGGAGGACGTGAGTATGTCAATATCCGCACGAAGCCCTGTGTGGCGAAAAGGATCGACGATTACAGCTTCGACATCATTCTGACCCAGGGGCTGAACCGGCAGATCCGCCGCATGTGCGACGCGCTCGGAAATTACGTTGAGCGGCTGAAGCGGATCCGGGTCATGAACATCGAGCTCGGAGACCTGCCGGAGGGCGCGTGGCGCGAAGTGACCGGCGGGGAGCTCGCGGAGCTGGAACGCATGATAGGATTGAAATGAAAGGAGAACGATATGCAGCTGATTTTACCGGAAGGATATGACCCGAAGCTCTCCGTAAGGGAGACGCAGGACGCAATCAAATATATCAGAGACAAGTTTCAGAAGGTGTTCGCGCGCGAGATGAATCTCGAGCGTATCAGCGCGCCGCTGTTTCTGACGCACAGCTCAGGCCTGAACGATGACTTAAACGGCGTCGAGCGTAAGGTCAGCTTTGATTTGAAGTCACAGCCCGGCGAGGAGATGGAGATCGTCCAGTCACTCGCGAAGTGGAAAAGAATGGCGCTCGGCCGCTACGGCTTCCTGCCGGGTGAGGGCCTTTATACCAACATGAACGCGATCCGACGCGATGAGGAGCTCGATAACCTGCACTCTGTTTACGTGGACCAGTGGGACTGGGAGAAGGTCATCATGAAGTCCGAGCGTACGGAGGAAACCCTCAAGAAGACGGTCCGCATGATCTTCAAGATCATCAAGCATATGGAGCATGAGGTCTGGTACAAGTATCCGGACGCGGTCTACCACCTGCCGGATGAGATCACATTTGTGGACTCCGAGGAGCTTCGCCAGATGCATCCGAATCTTACTTCCAAGGAAAGGGAGAACGAGATCTGCCGCAAGTACGGCTGCGTCTTCCTGATGAAGATCGGCGACAAGCTCGGCGACGGCATCCCGCACGACGGCAGAGCGCCGGACTACGATGACTGGCAGCTCAACGGCGATATCCTTTACTGGTTCGAGCCGCTTCAGATGGCGCTTGAGATCTCGTCCATGGGTATCCGTTTTTCCGAGGACAGCCTCCGCACCCAGCTCGAGAAGGCCGGCTGCCCGGAGAGAGCGGAGCTTCCGTTCCACAAGATGATCCTCGAGAAGAAGCTGCCGTACACGATCGGCGGCGGCATCGGCCAGTCAAGGCTTTGCATGCTTCTTTTAGGCAGGGCGCACGTCGGCGAGGTCCAGGCATCCTACTGGCCGGATGAGATGCGCGAGAGCTGCGCGAAGCACCGCATCTTCCTGCTGTAATAATAATTACAGTCAAAATTGCGGAAAATCGCCTGAAAAACTGTAGAAAATAAAATTACAGTCGAATCGTCGGAATTCCCGAGATTTGACTGTAATTTTTTTGAAAATGTTGTCCTTTTGGAGCCGGATTGACGGCATTTACAGTCATTTGTAAGAAAAACATGGAAAAAGACTGTAATCGGGTCGGATTTTACAGTCTTTTTGAAAGGAAATTGATGAAAAAGACTGTAATCGGATTTTCTACAGTCTTTTTGGGTAAGATGACGTTCAAAAGACTGTAATCTGCGGCGGATGATCAGCTCCTCGAGCCTCCCATCAGCGTCAGCATGATGTGGGAGTAGAGCTCCTGGCTCTTCGCGGTCCAGTTCGCGCACATGTCTGCCGCGATCTGCTCGTCCGGCACGGAGATGTCGATCGATAGCAGCGTCGTGCGGCCCTCTCTGGCGGCGCAGTGTACGGTGTAGCCGCTGCCGGAACGGAAGTAGTCCGCGGTGGTACCGACCTCGGAGCGGAGGCTGAACTTGTTCACCTCCAGATACTCGTCCATGTCGGTGATGGCGGCGGAGGAGATCTCATTGACAAAGAACGAAAGCGCCTCGCGGCCGTCGCTGGAGATCTCGTAATGCGTGGAGTTGCCGACTTTGCGCGCTGTGATCAGGCCTGATTCGACCAGGTCGTTCAGCACGATCTGCAGCGTCATGTATGTGGTATATTCCTTGCCGAGAAAGAACTCGGAGAGCTGGTTATTGGTCAGCGGAAAGTTGACCTTGTCCAGCATGTAAAGCGTCATCAGTTTATATAAGGTTTCCGGTTCCTGAAGCATAGTCGGTCCTCTCTGGTCAGTCGTGTTCCGGAGACGTATCTGGATCTGCCAATGCTACCTTAATCGGGAGCTGGCGCGATCTGCCGATGCTGCCTGCAGCAAAACAAAAGTGCCTGCCGGAACCTGAAGATAGTATAGCATACTCAGGGCAAGGCTTCAAATGGACAATTGCCTGCCGCGCCCCGGCAATCACACAATTCTGCTTATTTTTATCGCTAAAGTGTGGAAATCCGCGGCGGAATAGAGTAGAATAAATCTGGTATGTTCTGCCCATGTACAGGAAACGGTATGCGTCGTGGACATATATACGATGCGATGCATGGCAGGACAGCCGGTGAAGACTAGCGGCGTATAAAGCCGCCATCATGAAATGAAAGGCACCGACCCTTTGCAAAACACAGGCAGGGTGCCGGGACCAAAGATGAAGGATAAGATAAGCAGGCTGGCCAAGGGAATGTTGGATATGGAAGCTCCGGTGATCACGATATCGCCGGAGTCTGTTCGCGAACACGTTTCCGCGGGCCGGCTGCATTCGTTTGTGCTGGAAGTTCTGAGCACGAACGGGGCTGCGATCAAAGGCATCTGCTTCAGTGACCATCCGGCGATCCGTGCCGACATACCGACATTTACCGGGCGGCGCGTGCATGTATCCATGCGCGTGGACGCAACGGGCATGCAGGCCGGGGACATCATGGCCGGCAGCATTACCCTTGTGACAAACGGCGGCGAGTACAGGATCCCCTATGAGCTGATCTGCGACGAGGCGCCGGCTGCGGCGGCTGCGGAGACGGCGGGGTCAGCGGACAATGTTGTCGAAGACCCGCTTGTCTACGGCTTCGGGGAGGAAAAGACCCCGGTCAGATACGGTGCCGCGGGAGCATGGGCTGCCGCAGGAAGTGCCGTGAGCGGCGCGGGTATAAGGACTTCCGCAGGAAGTGGAAGTGCCGGAGATAAGGGCACGCGGCAGGCGGCTGCGTATGGTGGCGCGGGAACCGACGCTTTCGGTACGGATCCGGATGAAGAATTTGACCGGGAGGCGCAGCTGCGGCTCCTTCGGACCTCGCTTCCGGAGGACGGTCCGCTCTTTGAGGCGGTGCTTTCCGCGATGATCCGCGCAAAGGACGACTCGCTTCTTACCTACAGCTTCTGCAAGGAAGCGATCCGCAGGGGCTTAAGCCTGACGAGGCTTTACGAGACCTACATCCATGCCTATCCGGACGACTCGGACGAGATGATGCCGAGAGAAGTGCTTTTGTACTTCTCCTACGACCGTGATCCCGAGGCCGCGATCCGCGAGAAATTATATAAAAATGTCCTCCTTTACGTGGACAGAGACTCGGAGCTGTACGCGATCTATGAGACGCGCATCAGCCACTTTGCGATGAAGAGCCTGCAGGAACTTCGGATCAGCCGGAGCCTGCAGCTGATCTACGACCGCATGATCTTCCCGGGCATGATCGACCAGAAGGCGGCGGCCGTACTTCCGGACCTTCTGAAGGCGCGGCGCGTGACGCTGATCGGCGGCAGCGCGGCCTTTGTCAGTGTCAGATACCCCGAGCTCGGTGCCCGCATGCGTGCGCGCATGATCAACGGGGAAGCCTATATACCGGTATATTTTGCGGACGCAAAGCTGCAGTTTGAAGACGAAGACGGCCGGGTGATCACGGGTGCCGTCAGGGTCGATGATGAGAGTGCCGATGAGGGCGGCAGACTGACTGACAGTCTGACTGCGCGTGCGGACGTCATCCGTTACATGGAAGAGGAGATGTTCCGCAGACCGGATCTGCTTTTAAAGTGCTTTGAGATGGCACCGGAGCACCGCATGCTCCTATTGTCCGCGGCGAAGGAGATCCGCGAGCGCGGCATTCGCAATGAAGAAGATAAAGCGATCTTGGTGAAGGCCCTGGACCGCCTGCAGTTAAAGCGGAGCTTCCGCGCCGGCATTGTCCGGCAGCTCTGCCTCTCGGACGGAGATCCGCGCTGGATCAGTGTCCTCGAGCCGGGGGACTACACGCCGGAAACGGCGTCCGACATCTGCCGCGCCCTCTGCGCCCACGACCACTATGAAGAGGCATGGAAGATCACGGCAGGCTGCGGCAGCTGGCGGAAGGATCCCGGCATCTTAATGGATATCCTTGACGGCATGATCCGGAAGGGCAGGATCCCGACGGCGGACGGCCTACAGAGCCCGGACGCGGCGCCGGATCCCCTGTTTGTCGCACTTTGCAAGTATGTGTTTGACCTCGGGCCGGACAAGGCAGCCGACTCGGTCGTGCAGTATCTGGCCTATGATTACGAAGGACCGGCTGTGCAGATGTACCGGGTCATGTCCGAAGCGCTGACGCGCGGGCAAAAGCTCTACGACCTACCGGAAAAGACGCTCACCCTGCTTCTTTTCGCGGACTGCAGGGATCATATCGACGAGACCTTCGAGGCGTATATCGGGCATTGCCGGTATACCGACATGATGGTACGGGCATACTTAAACCGCCGGAGCGCCGACTATTTCCTGGACGAACAGGAAGTGATCGGAAGCATCCTCTTCGACGCGCTCTTCAGTTACATGAAAGCAGTTGACGACCCGCGGAAGCTTCCGGACATCATGGCGCTGGCACTGACAAAGTATTATTCGGAAAAAGAAAGCCTGACCCAGGAAGAAACGCAGCTTTGTCAGACTCTGACCGACAAACTGATAGAAGACGGACTGATTTTCTGTTATACGAAGAAACTTCGAAAGAAGATCCGCGTCGCAAGAGAACTCTGCGACCGCTTCTACGTGGAGTTCCACGGGGACCCGGAGACGGCGCCGAAACTGCTCGTAAGGATCCTGCCGGACGAAAGCGAATTCCGGCAGGTGGAAATGAAGCGCGTCTACCGCAACATATACGTCATGTCGACCCTGCTGTTCATGGGGGACGAGATGCATTACCTGATCTATGAAACGCCCGGCGCGGAACAGCCCGCAGAGGAAGGCGTCATCAAGGTCACCAAATACCACAAGCTGAAAGACGACCGCTACAAATACCTTAATAATATGCTCAAAGCGATCGCCGACAAAGACAAGGACATGCTCCGCGAGAACATGCTCCACTACGTCGAAACCGGCGAAGTCACGAAGAAACTGTTCACATTGAGTTAACCCAGAGGACCTGCCATGCCACTTACGATCGGCATCGACCTGTGCGATGACTACATAACTGCATATGGAAGCGAGGACAGCGTGCTGCTGCACGTGCCCGCCGTGGTCTGCCGGGAGAAGAAGGACGACCTCTGGTACATTGGGGAGAGCGCGTATCGTATGGCGCTTTCCGGAAAGGGCGTGCTCACGGACAAGCTCCTGAGCCTCCTCAGAAAAAAAGGCACATCCACCATTGCCCGCAAGGCCTATACCGCGGAGCAGCTCATCTCAAAGATGCTCGCGAGCGTCCTGTGGCAGGTTTTAAACGGCCGTGACATCAAGCTGATCGACCGGCTCGTGGTGGCGATCCACAAACCCGACAAGGAGATCATGGATGCCATCATGCATTCGGCGGAGGACGCCGGCGTGGAACCCGGCAAGGTCAGCGTCATCAGCCATGCGGAAGCATTTATCCACTACACGATGGCGCAGGACAAGGAACTCTACAGCAACATGGTCGGCCTTTTCGACCTGTCCGATGAGTCGCTGTCCTACTACCGCCTCAAGGTCATCCGCGGCATCAGCCGCAATTCCGTCGTCGCGGAGGGAACATACCTCGAGGAATCGTTCCAGATCGGCATCCTCAAAAACGAGTCCGGCTCGGAACTGGGAGACCGCATCATGACCGACGCCGCAAAGCGGTGCCTGGGCAATGATATCTTCTCGACGGTCTTCCTCACCGGCAAGGGCTTCGAGCGGACCGACTGGGCCAAAAACTTCATCGCCTACACCTGCCGCCGCAGGAGGGTCATGTACGAAAAGGGGCTGTTTGCCATCGGCGCGGCGGAACTCGCGGAGGAGCAGTTCTTCGGCCAGGAAAAGCCGTATCTCATTTTCTGCGATACGAGGGTCGCGGCGGAGGTCAGCATGGACGTGCTGATCCGGGAGCGCAAGTCCCGTCTCGTCCTGATCTCACCGGGCCAGCGCTGGTACAATGCCGGCGCCTACGCGGAGGTCATGCCGCGCGGACAGGACTATCTGGAACTGCAGGTGGAGCCCATGGATAAAAATGCCGAGCGACGCACGATCCGCGTCAGCCTCGCGGACTTCCCCAAACGGCCGGACCGCTGCACCAAGGCATCGGTCGAGGTCAGCTTCTCGGATGCGGACCACCTGAGGGTGAAGGTCTCGGACCTGGGATTCGGAGAGCTCTTCCCGGCAGAGGATGTAGAGGAAGAGGAGTACATTGAATTGTAATAAAGGATAAGACATGTCAGTATTGTTATGCAGGCAGAAGGCCGAGCGGCCGTTCCGCCATGACAAACTGAATATCAATCTGTGGAGTGAACAGGAGCTCTGCTACGTGATCTATCACTACCCGCTGCTTTGCCTGGAAAGCTTCGCGGCGGAACCGCTCTTTTCCTGGATCGAGCGGGAACTGCAGCGGAAGGATCTCGCGGAGCATCTGCGGCAGAACCGCAGGGACGGTGAGTCGGCGGAAAACCAGCTGCTCACGATCCTGCAGGAGTGTACGTACTATGATGTCAATGAAGTCAGGGCGTTCAGTGAGCGCATCCAGGACCTGAAGCGACGTTCGCCCTACGAGATCATTTACATGGAAGGGCGGATCCTCTATGAGGCAGGCAAGTACCACCTCGCCTACGAAAAGATGGAGGATTCGATCAAAGAACTCGACCAGGAGTTTCGGCGCAGCCGCGAAGATAAGCAGATGGACGTCCTTCTCCATAAGAAGGCCGACATTTACTGCGACCTTGCCGTCATTGCCCTGAAGATGTTTGACGATAAGCGCGCCCTGGAGCTTCTGACCAGCTCCCGCATGAGCGCCCCGAACATAAGGGCAGAGCGGATGCAGTACCTGATCAACGGCAGCGGAGAGCTTTCCGACGCGGAAAAGCAGGAGCTTGACGACGAGAAGAGCGCGGCGCTTGCAGCAGCCCGTGAGAGCGACGCCTACCGCGAGGTGGAGGAACTCTTCGAGAAGGATAAGCTCCGGATCTTCAAGGATGCGGCGCAGATGGTGAAGCAGTGGAAGAACCTGTACAGAAGCATGCTATAACTTACGTGCCGGCGCCCGTTTGACAGTAAGTACAAGCGGCGCGGTACCCTTCGGGGTCACCGGCTCGGCGGCATTACGCCGCTACGCCGCTGACGCCCGAAATCCACGCCGCGGCAGGTAACACCGGGCACCGGCAGCATTAACAGAAGAACAATCAAAATCAATATATAAGGAAAGTTGCAAGTATGAAAGAACTCGAGAAAAAGTATGATCCTTCGTCGATGGAAGGACGCATCTACCAGAGATGGATGAAGATGGGGTATTTCCATGCCGATGAAAAATCGCCCAAGAAGGCATTTTCCATCTCCATGCCGCCGCCAAATGTTACCGGCCAGCTGCATATGGGACACGCTCTGGATAACACGCTGCAGGATACCCTGTGCCGCTATAAGCGCATGAAGGGCTTTGAAGTGCTGTGGCAGCCGGGCACTGACCATGCCGCGATCTCGACCGAGGTCAAGGTCATCAACAAGCTGAAGGCGGAGGGTAAGGATAAAAACGAACTCGGCCGCGAAGGTTTCCTGAAGGAGGCCTGGGCATGGAAGGAAGAGTACGAATCCCGCATCATCCACCAGATGTACAAGCTGGGCGTTTCCGCTGACTGGGACCGCCTGCGCTTTACGATGGACGAGGGCCTTTCCAAGGCTGTCGAACACGTCTTCATTGACCTTTACAACAAGGGCCTGATCTATAAGGGCAGCCGTATCATCAACTGGTGCCCGGTCTGCAAGACTTCCATCTCCGATGCCGAGGTCGAGCATAAGGATCAGGACAGCTTCTTCTGGCATATCAAGTATCCGGTCACGGGCGATCCGTCCAGAGCCCTGGAGGTCGCTACGACCCGTCCGGAGACCATGTTCGGCGATACTGCCGTCGCGGTCAACCCGGAGGATGACCGTTACAAGGATCTGATCGGTAAGACCGTCATCCTGCCGCTTCTCAATAAGGAGATCCCGGTGGTCGGTGACGAGCACGCCGATATGGAGTTCGGTACCGGCTGCGTTAAGATCACCCCGGCACACGACCCCAACGACTATGAGGTCGGTAAGCGCCACAACCTGGAAGAGATCTGCATCCTGCACGACGACGCGACCATTGACCTTCCGGGCACCAAGTACGACGGCATGGACCGCTACGAGGCGCGTAAGGAAGTGGTCAAGGACCTCGAGGAGCAGGGCTACCTTGTAAAGGTCGTTCCGCACACCCATTCCGTCGGTACCCACGACCGCTGCGGCACCACGGTCGAGCCGATGATCAAGCCCCAGTGGTTCGTGAAGATGGACAAGTTCGCGGATCACTGCCGTCACGCGCTGGAGAGCGGCGAGCTGCAGTTCGTTCCGGAAAACTATTCCAAGACCTATATGAACTGGGTCGACAACATCCGTGACTGGTGCATCAGCCGCCAGCTCTGGTGGGGCCACCGCATCCCCGCATGGTACTGCGATAAGTGCGGCAAGGTCCATGTCGGACATGAGGCGCCGGCAGCCTGCGAATGCGGATGCACGACATTTACCCAGGATCCGGACACCCTGGACACCTGGTTCAGTTCCGCACTCTGGCCGTTCAGCACACTCGGCTGGCCGGAAGAGACCGACGCGCTCAAGAAGTTCTATCCGAACGATGTCCTCGTCACCGGATACGACATCATTTTCTTCTGGGTCATCCGCATGGTCTTCTCGGGCTACGAGCAGATGGGCGAGACCCCGTTCGCAAAGGTCCTGATCCACGGCCTTGTCCGTGACGCCCAGGGCCGCAAGATGAGTAAGTCCCTCGGAAACGGCATCGATCCGCTCGAAGTCGTCGAGAAATACGGCGCAGACGCGCTCCGTGCGGCGCTTCTTACGGGCAATGCTCCCGGCAACGACATGCGTTTCCATTGGGAGAAGGTCGAGAACGAGCGTAACTTCGCAAACAAGGTCTGGAACGCGACCCGCTTCATCATGATGAACGTGGAAAAGGCCGGCGAAGCGGAAAGAGCCGTTTTTGAAAATGCCGGCGGCGAGGCAAACCAGGGCGTGATCCCGGAGGGCCTCGAGCTTCAGAAGGAAGATAAGTGGATCCTGTCCCTGTATAATGACCTCGTAGACAACGTCACCCGCAACATGGACACCTTCGAGCTCGGCGTCGCGCTCGACAACATTACGGGCTTCCTCTGGAACGAGTTCTGCGACTGGTACATCGAGATGGTGAAGCCGCGTCTCTACGGTGAGGAGCGCGCGACCGAGGCAGCAGCGCTCTGGACGCTCAAGACCGTCCTGGTCGGATCGCTCAAGATGCTGCATCCGTTCATGCCGTTCATCACCGAGGAGATCTTTGACAACCTGACCGACGAAGAGTCCATCATGATCTCTATCTATCCGGAGTACAGCGATGACTTCTGCTTCCCGGAGGACGCTCAGGAGATCGAGAGCATCAAGGAAGCGGTCCGTGCGA
>JAFTBX010000052.1 GCA_017455005.1 Lachnospiraceae bacterium
AGATCGCAAGAGTTATCTCAGAAAAGGGACAGGACTTTGTCCATGTGGAAGAAGTCAGAGTCGGCGATATCCTTCGGGTTCTGCCGGGTGAAACCGTTCCGGTGGATGGAGTGATCCTTTCCGGACAGACCTCGATCAACCAGGCAGTGATGACCGGGGAATCTCTCCCTGTGGATAAAACTGTCGGTGATGAAGTATCCAGCGGCACGGTCAATCAGTTCGGTTCCTTTGACATGGAGGCGACAAAGGTCGGTGAAGACAGCTCCATCCAGCGCATGATCCGCCTGGTGCAGTCTGCGGATGCCGATAAGGCGAAGATCGTAGGCCTTGCAGACCGCTGGGCAACGTGGATCGTCGTGATCGCTCTTTCTGCGGCAGCGCTTACCTGGATCTTTACCGGAGAAATCATCAGAGCAGTCACTATCCTCGTCGTCTTTTGCCCCTGTGCGCTGGTTCTTGCCACCCCCACGGCGATCATGGCAGCCATCGGCAATGCGACGAAGCACGGATTCCTGGTGCGTGAAGGTGATGCCCTGGAGCGGCTGGCGAAGGCCAATCGGATCACATTTGATAAGACAGGGACACTGACCTACGGGACGCCGGTAGTGACGGAAGTCAGGTCCATCTCGGAATACTCTGATGATGAGATCTATGCTTTTGCTGCTTCTGCGGAGAAGCTTTCTGAGCATCCTCTTGGGAAAGCCATCCTGAAGTGTTACGGAAAAGAAGTCGGTACTCCCGAAGAGTTCCTGATGGAGCCCGGCGCAGGTGTGTCGGCTCTGGTGAATGGCAAAAATGTTCTCGCCGGAAACAGGAAGCTCCTTGGTGACAGGGGTATATCCTTCCCTGAAACACAAGATGCGGCGAGGCATATCTCTCAAGGCAGTACGGTTATCTACGTGGCCGTAGATGGCGTTCCTGCCGGATATGTTGCTCTTTCAGATACGCTCCGCACAGAAGCCTCTGAAATGATCGATCGGATCAAATCCCTCGGTATAACGCCGGTCCTTCTGACTGGAGATCATGAAAACTCCGCAAGTTTTATTTCCAGGCAGCTTGGGATTCAGGACGTTGCCGCAAACTGCCTGCCGGAGGATAAACTGGCAGCGATCGGCAGTTATCAGGCAAATGGTGATTCGGTCTGCATGATCGGAGACGGCATCAATGATGCGCCTGCACTGAAAAAAGCAGATGTGGGTATCGCCATGGGAGGCGTCGGATCCGATATCGCAGTCGATGCTGCGGATATCGCCCTGGTCGATGATGAGATCAAGGAACTGCCACATCTTCTCGCCCTTTCAAGGCGCATGATGACGACTATCAAGGTCAATCTGACCTTCTCGATGACCCTGAATTTCCTGGCGATCACACTCGCCATTACAGGTCTTCTTGGACCGGTCATCGGGGCACTCGTACATAACGCAGGCTCAGTCCTAGTTATTATAAATTCAGCATTGCTGCTTAGATGGAGGAAAAAAGCATGGTAATCGGGATCATAGGAACAATCATCGGACTGCTGGTCCTTGGGGCGGGCATCTACTATCTCGTAAAGGAAAAAGGCGATCCGGAATCAAAGAAGATC
>JAFTBX010000053.1 GCA_017455005.1 Lachnospiraceae bacterium
ACCTCAATAAAATCACTGCAGAGCTCCCTCAGGATCCCCGCGTAAAACTCGGCCATACTAAGGCGGCTCGAGATAACGCCGACGGTTTTCTTCATGAAACAATTTCCTCCCAATCAGGCATTGACCGGATACATCTTAATTCATTATACTAATACCCGGCGGTAAAAGAAATATGGAAACGATCGTGATACTGATATTTGTATTTATGCTGATGGGATGCATCCTCGCGGGACTTCCCGTTGTTTTTGCGCTTATCGCCGGCTTTGTGCTTTTCTTCTGCTACGGCGTCGCGACCGGGCACGGCGCGGGAACGATGCTGAAAAAGGCGGCGGGCGGCATCTATACGATCCGGACGATCCTCGAGATCTTTCTGATGATCGGCATGCTGACTGCGCTCTGGAGAGAAGCGGGCACGATCCCGTCCATCACCTATTATGCTTCGGGACTGATCCGTCCGGGCATCATGGTGCTGATGTGCTTCCTTTTAAACTGCATGATCTCGTTTCTGACCGGTTCCTCATTTGCGTCGACGGCCACGATGGGCGTCATCACCATGACCATGGCAAACATGGCGGGCGTACCGGTGTATCTGTCCGGCGGCGCGATCCTGGCGGGCGTTTACTTCGGTGACCGCTGCGCCCCCGTATCCACGAGCGCGCTTCTGATCGCGACCCTGACAAAGACGGATATCTTTGACAACATCAAAGGCTGCATGAAGACGGCCGCGGTTCCCTTTGTGATCAGCTGCGTCGTTTACGGGATCCTCGGAGCCGTGACCGGCGCCGGCACGACTGCAGATTTAAGCGTCCGGGAGCTGTTCGCGGAGGAGTTTCGCATCGGCATCCTGCCGCTCCTTCCCGCGGTCCTGATCCTGGTGCTTGCGATGCTGAAAGTACGCGTGATCAGGGCAATGCTGGCAAGCATCGCGGCTGCCTTTCTGATTGCGGTCTTTTACCAGCATGCGCCTGTGGGAAGAGTGCTCGCAGACATGATCCTGGGCTATCACGCGAAGCTTCCGGAGCTTTCCGCCATGATCAGCGGTGGCGGGATCCGTTCCATGCTGAGCCCTGCTGCGATCGTCAGCATTTCCTCCTGCTATGCGGGCATGTTTGAAGAAACGGGACTTTTAAACGGACTGAAAAAAAAGATCCGCGCTTTCGCGGACCGGACCGTGCCCTTTGCGGGCATCCTCGTGACCGCCATCGTCACTTGTGCCATCTCGTGCAATCAGACACTGTCAGTTATGCTGACAGACCAGCTCTGTGCGGAGCTGGAGCCGGATCATCAACGTTTTGCCGTCCAGCTGGAAAACTCGGTTGCCGTTATCGCGGCGCTGCTTCCCTGGAACATCGCCTGCGCGGTACCGCTTGCGGCGCTCGGCGCGCCGGCTGTAAGCATCCTCTTTGCATGTTACCTTTGGCTGCTGCCGGTCTTTGAACTGATCCGGTCGGCAAGGAGAAAGAAAGCGAAAGAATCATACAATTTTTAAACAGGAAACCGGGAGCGAAGGAACTCCCGGTTTCATTAATGATATCTGTTTCGTCATGAATTAAATTGATCCTCAAGTCCGGCAACCTCATCCAGATCGATCTGCGGTTCGCCTCCATGGTTCAACCAAATACGGTAAAGCTGCGGGCTGAAGGTATGTTACAATCTACGATTATTTCATAACGGATTTTCTTCATATATCTTTAAGTAGTATTTTTCCCCGTAAGCCTGTACAATAATATATACAAAGAAACAGGTCTGCGAAGGAAGATCATGATCTGCCGGAAGGCCGCAGGAATAAGAAAAGATAGTACAGTAGGCATACTGAGAAAGAAGGTGTGATAATTATGAGAAGAAATCATGTGATCACTGCCGCGCTAGCTGCCGCTCTGATGGCAGCGCTGCTTTGCGTGACCTCGTTTGCGGATGCCCTGCCGTGGCAGTCTGTTACTCCGGACATCACGGAAGAAAAGGCGCAGGAGATCGCCCTTGCGGATTCGAAGGTCGATCCGGCGAACATTGAACTGATCAAGTCCGGACTTGATTATGATGACGGCTGGCTCAAGTATGAGATCGATTTCTGGAGCGGCGATACCAAGTACGAGTATGACATCGACGCAAAGAACGGCCAGATCCTGAAGTACAGCCGTGAGATCCTTTATAAGGGTTATCGTCCGCAGCAGGGAGGACCTGTCAAGGAGACACAGGCAGCAGCACCTGCAGCAACTGCCGCAGCGGAGACCAAGGCGGCGCAGCCTGAAACTGCAGCTAAGGCGCAGGCTGCAGCTGAGACCAAAGCGGCACCGGTCGAAACGGCAGCTTCCTCGAAGATATCTTATTCGGCAGACAGCGTCGTCTACGCCGACGGCATTACCAGCCAGGAAGCGCTGCAGATCGCACTGAAGCACGCGGGCGTGAAGGAATCCGATATCACCCGTCCCGAGGTCGGTATGGACTATGAGCAGGGCCGCAAGGTCTACGAGATCGGCTTCAATGTGGGCTGGACCGAGTACGATTATGATATCGATGTGAATACCGGCGAGGTCGTAAAGTACAGCATAGACATTGATGACTGATAAACTCCGAAAGGAGGCGGATCTCATGAAGATACAGAGTTTGTTTTTTGCTGTGATCCTGACCGCGGTGGGGATGTTAAGTCTTTCCGCGTGCGGAAGCTTTTTCGGCATGAAACCGTCTGTTGACCAACCGGGCGTGCAGGGCACGGGCGCATCCACGGGCACGACCGCGGCCGGTACGTCTGCCGTAAAGGGCGATTCACCTGAGGGCATCTGGTATGAGCAGGCGCCGATGGGCGGCAGGCTTGAGATCGGAAAGGATAAGATCAAGTACATTTCCGGCCATTCCGATTATACCGATGAGAGTGAACTGAAGATCGTGAAAAACGGTTCGGAGGTCCTGCTGGAGACAGCAGAGGAGTGGTTTGCCTACATTGACATGAGTTATGACCGCGAGACAGATACGGTCTACGGACATACCATGCCGCATACAGACGGCGACGGCGGCTACCATCTCATTGAGTTTCGCAGGACCGAGTACGTCCCGCCGGCAGCCCCGGTCTATGATCCGCCGGTAGATAACTCTGATCCGGACGCGCAAAAGGAGTTTGCGGATACGACCATACGGGCCATGAAGGTGTTTTTCTATGACGAAGGCATCTATCACTCGCCGGATTCCAGCATGGCACCGGAGCCGCCGTATGCGGATGAGTACAGCTACGATCTGACTGTGCAGGATGACGGCACAGCGCTTGTTTCTTCATCTTTTTGTCAGGAGATCGAGCTCCCGAAGCGAACTGTAGAAAAGCTGCAGGCGCTGATCGACGAGACCGACCTTTGCGCCATCAACGGCGTCGACATTCACACGGAAGGCCTGCCTTACGGAACGGCAAACTATGAACTGGAGCTGGAACTTGCTTCCGGCGAGACGATCCGTTCCTCCGCGAACGGCTACAATGTCCCCGCAAACTGGACTTCCTTCCAGGAGCCGATGCACCACCTGCTGTTCTACGCGTTTGTCGACGCGGGCTACAATTACAGCGGTGGGGCATTCCACTCCACAAAGCCCATGAAGCGGATCGGCACCGGCAGCGCGCCGGAACCCTTCAGGCCATGGTCTCAGATGTACAGTTCAGATACCGATGGAGACGGCGAGGCTCTGGATGTCAACGGCAACCCGTTGAACGCCAACGAGCCCGAACCGCTCGGCATCACCCGGGACTCTGTCAGCGTCGAGCCGGACTGGAAGAAAGCCTATGACTATGACCTCCATACGTCCTATATGACTTTCAAGGCAGAGGACGGGAAGCATCCGGCGCTTATAAAGACGTTGGAGGAGATCAGTGATTACTATAAGAAGGCATCGGAAGCGTCCCTGAAAGAGGACTACGAGATGATGGAAGCAGTCCCGAAGAGTGTCTGGAGCAAGGCGGACCGGCGTTACAGCTATTCTTTCTACTCCGCGGAGTATGACCGTAACCTCGGCAGCATTTACTTTTTCTTCGTGAGTGAAGGTCACGCCAATTCCCTGGGCGTCGGAAAGTACGGCCATGGGTACTATCCGCAGATGCGCTATAACATCGATGTCGAGACAGGAAAGATCCTTTCCGCGGGCGACCTTTTTGTAAGTGAAGAGGAAGCCTGCCGCGTGATCACGGAGGCGATGCGCGAAAAGTACGGCAACTACTCGGAGGTCGGAAAGTATATTCAAAGCGATGAATTTCCGGAAAAACTGAAAAATTATGTAAACCTTCCTGCCCCGCAGGGCATCAGCTTCTACGCAAAGTATGACGGCGTTGAACTTTACTTCCCGGCAGAGCTCTTCCCCATGGCGGACTACCAGGTGACGGAGACACTGTA
>JAFTBX010000054.1 GCA_017455005.1 Lachnospiraceae bacterium
AGATCAGCGGCGTGACGGTCTCCTGGCCCTTATTGAGCGCGGTGATATAAGCGCGGAGTCCGTCCGGCTCATGGAAAACGATATACTCTCCGGCCTCTGCTCCCTTACCGTCCCTGCCTGCATTGGCAGCAGTATCGGAAGCAGACGCGGTGCCGCCCTTTTGCTGCTCTGCCGCTTCCGCCGCCTGAGAAAGGGAGAATGCGTCCAGTCCGAAGGAGATCTGTCCGTCCTCGCCGGAAACAAAGGTCTCCTGCTTGACAGTCGCTGCCGCGAACTCTCTGAGATCGCGGAAATAGATCGTAAGCTCGGGGTTAAGATAAGCCGTTTCGTGCAGGCGGGACTTGATCCACTCGCTCTTGAAGACAGTCTTCTCGAAGATCTCGCCGTCAGGGGTGAAGTTGATCTTCGTACCGGTCTCTTTGGAGCGACCCACCACTGGGAGCAGGCCATCCTTCAGTTCCGTCGTCGGGATGCCGCGGGAATAGGTATCACGGTAGACCTTGCCGCCGCGGGAGACCTCGACCGTCATCTGGCTCGAGAGCGCGTTGACGACCGAAGAACCGACGCCGTGCAGACCGCCCGAAGTCTTATATGCCTCGTTGTCAAACTTACCGCCCGCGTGCAGCGTCGTCATGATGACACGCTCCGCGGAAACGCCCTTCTGATGCATATCCACCGGAAGACCACGGCCGTTATCCTGCACCGTACAGGAGCCGTCCTTCTCCAGCGTCACATGGATCTCGGTACAGAATCCCGCTAGGTGCTCATCGACGGAGTTATCGAGGATCTCATACACGAGGTGATTGAGACCCTTTGAACCGACACCGCCGATATACATGCCGGGGCGCGTCCTGACCGGCTCAAGACCTTCCAGAACTGTGATACTGTCTGCATTGTAGGTTTGTGTTTTCGCCATGCTTACCTCAAATATATAATGCGCGGCCGGAAAGCCGCAAAATCAAAAAGCTGTTGTGACTGAATAAAGCCGTTCCACCGACCGGAAACAGGGTCCGGACCCGGGTCAAAAAAGCCTCATCATACGGAACAGCCGTCACAAGTCATTAATCATACAATAAAAATAACATCTTTGCTGTCCAATTTTCCGTACTTGACCAGTTCCGTCAGATATGCTATATTACTACTGTTGCTTCCGTGGCTCAGTCGGTAGAGCGACGCATTCGTAATGCGTAGGTCCGGGGTTCGAGTCCCCGCGGGAGCTTCTTTTTTTGCGCATAAATCCCGGAAAACAGACCGAAGAAGGAAGCTTGCTTACTTCTTCGAGGATGTTTGACGGGATAACGGAAATGAGGAAAAAAGTCACGCGAGCAACGTGAGCGGGACGATTTCCGACACTATGGAATGCAGCGAGTGTAACGAGCGCTCATTCCATGCGTGCTTTAGCTATTTCCGGCGCGGATAGCGGGAGTGCGCAGCACGGAGCGATCCGCGATTTATGCGCAGCACCTCTTCTGATTCCAGTCTTGGTTTCCGGCGCGGATAGCAGGAGTGCGCAGCACGGAGCGATCCGCGATTTATGCGCAACACCTGATATCTTGAATACTCTTCCGCCCAATACCCCTATATATGGTAGGGGATTTAACAAAATTTGTCAATCTCCAAAGACTTGTTGTCCCATTGAATCAGCTCCAGAAAAATAGATGCAAAACCGTCAAAATACCAGTTTTGCATCTACTTTATCTCATTGTTTGTCCGAGGTTTATGTGAAAGTTAGTTGCAGATCACTCTTATTGATTAAAATGCATCTACATTTTCAAAAAAGTTAGTGGCAAATTCCCTGTTGGAACACTGATACACCTAACTTTTCTTATTTTCAGTCCGGAATTGAGCAATAGTTAAGTGCATTTCGGCGCATCAAGGGGTTTTGCATCTAAGTCGGTCAGGCAAAGTATCAAAGAATCTTAGCCACATGACCTTCGGGTTTCAGCGAGGGGCTGCATGAAGTTCGGCATTTCAGTATTCTCCGAGCATTTCCTCGATCACCAGCGCGGCACCGCTCGCAGTCGGCGTTTCAGTATTCTCCGAGCACTTCCTCGATCACCAGTGCGGCGCCGGCCGCAGCCGGCATTTCAGCATTTCCCCAGCATTTCCTCGATCACAAGCGCGACGCCGTCCGAGTCACAATCCGCGGTCACGATATCCGCTGCTGCCAGTGCCACCGGGTGTCCGCCGCCCATCGCAACGCCGCATCCCGCCGCCTTCAGCATGGCCACATCATTCAATCCGTCCCCAAACGCCATCGCCTGGCGGTTCGTAAGGCCGAGGTACTTTGTCAATGCAGTCAGCGCCAGGCCCTTATCCGCGTCGCGGCTGTTGATCTCGATATTGTTCGGAAGTGAGGTCGTCACGGAGTACTGCGGATACTTTGCCGTCAACTCTTCCACCAGACGGTCGCGGTACGGGACGTCGTTTTTCGTAAAGAGCTGCATCTTCTGGAGCCTGTAACCGCCCTCCCGGATGTAGGCTTTCAGTTCCGGGACGGGCTTTCTGAGCTCCCGCACCATTTTCAGGGAATGGACGTTGGAAATGTAGTCGCCCGCCATCTCCTGCATCGATCCGGTCATATAGCCCCAGCCGTCGATATAGCAGTCGTAGATCACCGGCAGCGTGTCCAGATAGCTGAAGAACGCGATCGCGTCTTCTGTCGCGATATCCGCGGAGTAAATGATCTTTCCTGTCGTGATATCCACCACCTGCGCCCCGTTTATGATGATACAGTATCGGATAAAGGGAAGCGCTCTCACCGCTTCCGGCATGCCTTTATAAAAGCGTCCCGTTGCCGGCACGATCTCCATGCCGGCTGCAGCCGCTGCCTCAAGGGCGGCGCGGTTCCGCTCCGTCAGCTGTTTATCCGAGTTCAGAAGCGTCCCGTCGAGGTCCAGCGTGATCAGCCGGATCTTTTCCGCGGAAGGGATCTTTTTCTCCATCATACTTTTTATGTTCATTGTGACTTCCTCATAGATGTGATGCCGGGGTCAAAGGTCTTCTGTCCCCGACCATTATAAAAAAAAGATCCTGCAGCATCAAGTGCTGCAGGACCAAAGCAAGCGGTTTTTCAGGGGAACGAGGATCGGTTGATACCGCTGCTTCTCAAAAGTAATCCCGGAATTTCGGTTCCGGTGCCGGCGCCTCGCAGGCGCTTGCCGCAGATCAAAAGTGGATCACTCGCTCCGGAGCGCGTCGATCGGGTTGAGCTTTGCGGCGCGGTTTGCAGGCATGTAACCGAAGATCAGGCCAATCCCGACGGATACTCCGAAGGAGATCAGGACCGCGGACAGCGTTGGCGTCGCCTTGATGCCGATCGCGGTGCCGATAAGTCCCGTGCAGACCGAGCCGACGGCAATGCCGATGAGTCCTCCGATCGTGGAGGTCACGGCCGCCTCGATGACAAACTGCTTCATGATCGTTCTCCGCTTCGCTCCGAGTGCCTTGCGGATGCCGATCTCACGCGTACGTTCCGTGACCGAGACCAGCATGATATTCATAACGCCGACGCCCGCGACCAGCAGGGATATGCCGGCAATGCCGCCGAGCATCAGAGAGATCTGGCTGATCATCCGGTTCATCTCCGCGAGCATGGAAGAGTTCGCGACAACGGTATAAAGGTCATCATTGCGGAAGACCGTGTACAGGAAATCTTCGATCATCTCCGCGTCTTCGTCGGCCTTCGTCACATCGCGGATCGTCACGATATAGGAACCGATCTGCGAGCTGCGGTTCATCTTGGCCGCAACCGTATAGGGGATCCAGACAAAGTCATCCGTCCCGCCCTGCTCAAGGCTGTCTTCATCCTGCCTCTGCACGACGCCTGCGACGGTAAAAAGCGCATTTCCGATCTTTAAGGACTCTCCGACCGCGTTTTCCGAGCTTCCGAACATATACCAGGCGGTGTAGTATCCGAGCACGGCCATCTTGCGGTTGCCGCTAATATCGGACCAGGAAATGTTGCGGCCCGCTTCCATCTCGTAACCCATGACGGAAAGATAGTCATCCGAATATCCGCCGACCCGGGTGGAACTTAAGGTCTCGTTCTTATATTTGACCCTTCCCTGCGGCGTGACCGTCGGCGACATATAGAGGAAGGTATCCCGGTTATCATCAAAAAACTCGTACATCTCATCCGGCTCAAGGACGCGGGAAGCCGTGTTGGTGACACTGACATTGATCCGGTCCACGCCCATGCTCGCGAAGCTTTCCACCATCGAGCTCATATAACCCGTCACGATCGAGACCAGCATGATGACGGAGGCCACGCCGATGATGATGCCGAGCATGGTCAGGAAGGAACGCATCTTGTTGCTTAAGATCGAGCGGATCGCCATTTTAAAGCTTTGCATACTCTTCTATACTCCCGTCAAATGTGATCCTGCCGTCCATGATCTGTACCGCGCGCTTCGCGTGCATGGCGATCGACTTATCATGCGTGATCATCACGATCGTGTTGCCTTCTTCATTCAGGCTGCGGATAAACCCGAGGACTTCCCGTGAGGTCTTTGAGTCCAGCGCGCCGGTCGGTTCATCCGCGAGTATCAGCGAGGGGCTTCCCGCCAGTGCGCGCGCGATCGAGACCCTCTGCTGCTGGCCGCCGGAAAGCTGGCGCGGCAGATTGAATGCCTTGTCTTCCAGCCCGACCCTCTTCAGCTGCTCCATGGCGATCTCACGGCGTTCCCGGTCGCGGACCCCCTGGTATAAAAGCGGCAGCTCAACGTTTTCGAGGACCGACATCTTCGGAAGGAGATTGTACTGCTGGAAGATAAACCCGATCATCCGGTTGCGGATCTCCGCAAGCTCGTCATCCGTCATCTCTCCCGTGTCCTCGCCGCCAAGCAGATAGGTTCCTTTCGTCGGTACATCCAGCGCGCCGATGATATTCATCAGCGTCGACTTTCCGGAACCGGACTTGCCGACGATCGCGACAAATTCTCCGCGGTCGATATCCAGGGAAATGTCGTCATTCGCATAGACTGTTTCGTCGCCCATTTCATAGATCTTATAGATATGTCTCAGGGAGATCAGCGGGACCATCAGAAGCCTCCTCCCGGACGGTTTCCGCCCTGGCCGCCACGCTGGTTTCCGCCCTGGCCGCCGGGCATGCCGCCGGGGCCGCCCTGGCCGAAGCCGCCCCACTGGTTGCCCGTCACGACGGAATCCTTGACATAAACCTCGTCGCCTTCGTTCAGGCCTGAAAGGATCTCGACATAATCATCCGAAACGATGCCGGTCTCAACCCGAACTGCATGGAACCCTGCAGGCGCGTTGGCATCAGCCGAGCTGTTCTGGCCGGTGCCTCTGCCGGAACTGCTTCCTGAGCTGCTTCCTGAACCGCTGCCTTTACCGCTTCCGGAAGCCTCTTCCGCGGAGCCGGATGCTTTACCCGAGTCCTTGCCGCCTTCGGGTTTCTCCCTGCCACCTGCATTGGCAGACTGTCCGGCACCGGTATCCGCGCTCTGTGAGCTGTCGCTGACGTAGACAATGTTGCCGCGCTGCAGCGCGTTGGACGGGATATAGAGTGTGTCTTCGGACTCTTCAAGGATGATGACGCCGTTGACATTCATGCCCGGAAGAAGGCCCTCCATCTCGTCCAGCGTCACCACGACAGGATAGGTCGTCACGCCGTTCGATGTCGTGCCGTCGAGGCCGACGTTCGTAACATGGGCGCTGAACTCCTTTCCTTCGAAGGCATCCGCCGTAACGACGACCTCCTGACCCACACGGATGCTGCTGATATCAAGTTCGTCGATGCTCATCTCAAAGGTAAGCTCCGACAGATCATAGATCAGCGCAAGCGACGTGGAGTTATTGGAATTGGCGACCTTGTCGCCTGTCTTCATGTATTTCTTGATTACCTGGCCGGAGATCGGCGCCGTGATCGTATACTTATCAAGGGAGTCATCCAGTCTCGTGATCTTATCCTGCGCGTCGATCAGCGAGTTTTCCGCACTCGTCAGCGTCTTCTGCGCGCTTCGGACCGCGTCATTCAGCGTCTCTGAAGTCATCGTAAAAAGAGGCGTACCTGGCGAGATATACTGTCCCTCTGACACGAGGACCTGCGCCACCTTGACAGAAGACGGCAGATCCACCTTCAGGTTCTCGGTCTTATACGGTTCGAACTGTCCGTCGCCCGCAGAGTAGATATCGCCTGCATAAGCCGTCGCCCTGTCAGAGGTCGTGATGCCGCCGGGGTTTGTAACCAGGATCTTGACATACTTGACAAGCGTACCGCCGTCCATAGTCTCTTCAAGCTGGCTTTTTTCCTCGACCCTTCCCGGGATCAGCTCGCCGGTGTCACTGAATTCGACCAGGATATCCTGTCCGATCCCGAGCATATCCGCGTCGCCCGTAAGGAACGGGATCCGGACATACATCGCGTCGTCGTTATAAAGCTCCGCGATCGTTGTCGAGTTTTGCCCGCCGACCGTATCTCCGGCCTTCAAGGTCAGATTCGTGACATAGCCGCTTTCCTTTGCAGTATACGTGCCGCCGTTCAGCTTGGAGAGCGCGAGCGCGTTATCCGAGGCCGCCTCGTCATAGTTGGTCTGTGCCGTGGCAAGTGACCGCTCTGCAGAGGCAATGTCTCCTTCGACTTCGGACTGATCCAGTACAAAGAGCACGTCGCCCTTTTCCACCTGGTCGCCCTCCTCGAAGTCCGCCGCCATGATCTCTCCGGAAACCAGTGAAGTGATCGTATAGGTGTCCTTGGGCAATAGCGTACCGGAAGACGTCAGCTCGTTACGGATGTCGCCGCGCCGGACCGTTTCGATGTTCTTGCTGTCAACGGCCGACTCCGTGATTTTCTGCTTGCTGCGGCAAACGATAAGAAATGCCGCAAGTCCCGCGACAAGCAGGACCGGAATCAGGATCAGCAGCCACTTTCTGCGGTTTCTTTTTCTGCTGCGCTTCTTTCCCTTGCCCTCTGCGGATGGAGTATCCGCGGCCTGGGACGCAGCTTCCGTGTTTACGGTTTGTTCGTTTTGTTCTGTATCTGTTATCTTCTTATGCATGGGAGATCTTTCCTGCTCATTTCCTGCCGGTCCGCCGCAGCCGGCGGCCGGTTTCATCTATGATCGGTGTAATGCAAGTTTACTGTCCGGCAGTGGCCGTGATGTCGTCGCCGGCAGCATTCACCACCTTATAATGCCCGGCGCCGGCCGCATACAGCGTGCCGTAGGAATCCATGGCGCCGGCAGAGGTGTTGACGCTGTACTGCACGACCGCGACCGCATAGTAGTCCGTCGTATCCTCTCCGTCCGTTTCCCGCGTGTCCGACTGGCAGATCAGGACCACGTCGTCCCCGACCTTGATCTCGCCGTTGACGGAGAACATGAACTTGACGTCGGCACTGTTGAGCGTGTACTCGGTGTTGTCGATCCAGACAGAGGACGGGGATGCAATGTTGTCCTCCTCATAGGTGATGCTGCTGACTCTGCCGCGTACGCAGTGGTAGGTATTGTTGCCCGTGTCGGTGCCATATCCCCATACGGTCTTGCTGTTGGCATTATAGTAAAGGATGAGCCATCCGGTATTGTTAAGCTGGCTGGTATAGTACCTGAGACCGTTTAAATACGTGCCGGTCTGGGTGCCGTTATAATAAAGCGTGGAATCTTCCAGCGCGAATGGAAGGACTTCCTGGATCGCGCCCTCGTTCCGGACAAGGATCGGTCCGGTCAGGGACGCTTCGATGAGTGCCGTTGCGTTCAGCTCGTTATCCGACGCCAGCGTCAGATCGATGGCAGAGCCGTAGATCGAGTTGCTGTTCTTGGGATTCGTGCGGAGAAGGTTGTAAATGATGTTCAAGGCGTCCGCCCGCGTGAGGATATCGGATCCCGAGGTCTTGAATACGCCGTCATCGAGGTTCAGGCCCTGGAACTTGGCAAGTCTTCCGGCTGCCAGGTTGTTGGGGAAATCCGCGTCCGTGTATCCGAGCATGGTCATCGTCGCCTTGGCAGCTTCCTGCAGCGTCACACCCTCTTCCGGATGAAATCCGCCGCCGAGCCTCGTGCGCATCCATCCTTCCGTAAGTGCCGTCCGGATATACTGCGCGCCCGGATAGGTAGCGGGAACATCACTTGCCGCCGCGGTCGAAGCCGTGCCGACATTGTCCTTATAACTGCTCGCCATGACGAGCATTCTCGCGAATTCGGCCCTCGTGCAGATACTTTCGGTATCCGCCGCTGATCCGTCCGCGATCCCGATCGTGGTAAGTACGTTGATGCGGTAGCTCTGCGAGCCGCTTCCGAGTACCGCCGCGTTTGCGGGCTGATAAGCTGCCGCGGCCGCCGAGATCACGATAGCCCCGATCCCGCAGACCGCTGCTCTTTTCAAACTCTTGTATGTCATGTATTCTCTCCTTTTCCGGTATGATCACATCTTTGAAGCATTCTGATGTCCATGACATAATATAGCAAATTTGTGTTTTTTTCGTGTTAGAAGTGTGAAATCGCCGACCGATACGATCGTTGCGTGACGCAAAAGAACTGCCGCACGGTGATAAACCGGAACGAACAGAATCCCCTTTTGCGGACGTCGGCGGCCCGCAGAAGGGGATTCTGTTCGTTTACATAGTGCGGCAGTCCCTTATCTGCCATTCCACAATTCAGTTTTTTATAAAGCCCGTTTCAGTGACTCACCACACCGTCGTGTAAGTATCACTCAAAACATCCTGCTGCTCATCATAATACAGTGTCTCCGTCACCTGGTAGTCCGCCATGGGGAAGAGCTCTGCCGGGAAGTAAAGTTCAACGCCGTCATACTTTGCGTAGAAGCTGATGCCCTGCGGGGCAGGAAGGTTTACATAATTTTTCAGTTTTTCCGGAAAT
>JAFTBX010000055.1 GCA_017455005.1 Lachnospiraceae bacterium
CCTTGGCGCGGACGCTGCTTGGATTGCTGATCTCATCGCTTTCGTCCATGACGAGCTGTGTGTGCTTCAAATGCTGCTTGACCCACTTTTTCACATGGCGCCGGCACAGATTCAGCTTGTCGAAGGTCATCAGGACAAAATCTCCGGGCCGGATGCGCTCCAGATCCTTCAGATGCTCCACGAAGACATAGGAGAGGCCGTAGTTTTTCAGAACGACGTCCCAGTTGTTCCGGATGGAGATGGCAGAGGAGATGACCCAAACATATTGATACCCCTGCTGCTGCATCCGATAGCACCCGGTCGCAATGGCGGCCAGCGTTTTTCCGCTGCCTTGCTCCCACTGGAGAAGCCCGTAGCGCTTTTGCAGCATCAGGTTCACATCGGCGCGCTGC
Organism: Lachnospiraceae bacterium; assembly: GCA_017455005.1. Lineage (GTDB taxonomy): Bacteria > Bacillota > Clostridia > Lachnospirales > Lachnospiraceae > Avilachnospira. The sequence goes on from JAFTBX010000055.1 coordinate 393, forward strand.
CGGCTGTTGAGCTTGATATACTCCTCGTTTTCGGCATCCCAGAGCGTAAACTGGTCCAGCCATGCGGCAATCCCGGCGCTGGCCGGCATCTCGGCAAAGCTCTGTTCCTGGTTTTCATACTCCCGCTGCTTGCGCCGCAGGAGCCGCCCGTAGCCCGGATACTTTTCAAAGTTGCCGTCCAACACCACCTGATAGATCGGCTGCGGCATCTTCATATCCGTCGTCATGGTTTTGCGAACCTTCGCACTGTAGCCCTTGTAGATGAAATCATGGTCGCGCTTGACGAGGGCGATCACATCGCGCTCCGGCTTCGGATGCTGCCGTTGGAGTACCTTCCGGAGATATGCCAGCACCTTCGCTTCGGTGAGCTTGGTGCGGTCCCATTCCTTCCACTCCATCTCCGGCGGCTTCTGCTGCGTATAGAACCTGTGAACATACTCGCAGCATTTCATATACCTGTCCCGGAGCAGGGGATGAATCTTGATCTGATATAGCATCTTCTGCGTCTGGTACTGAAACTCCTTCGTGGCCGAGCTGGCGCGGGCAAGCTCCATGATAATGTGCGCCTTGTTGTTTTCCAGGTCTGCCTTCGGAAGCAGCAGCAAGCCGTTTCGCAGCCTTTCTGCTTCTGCTTCCACAGAGAACCCCTTGGAAAGCTCGTACAGCAGATCCTCTGCATAGCGGTGCGCGGCCCATTCTGGAAGATCGGACTTCTTCTGCCAGAACTGAAGCTTGGTCTTATACTTTTCCACGCCCAGCGACGAAAACGCGCTTTCCGGCAGCCCAATCTGTCCGATGAAGCTGTACCGTTCCTCCATCTCTCGGATCATGCTCTTATCCAGAAACGAATCCGCAAGGAACGACTGCGGTACGATCAGCGCGAGGATGCCGAGCGGTTTCAACAGCTCCGCGGCCTTGATGCAGTAATAGAGCTGAGAGAGGTACAGCGTGCTGCCCTCGTACCAGCGCAGATTGAACGGCGGGTTGCCGACCACATAATCGAAGCGGACCTCCGGCTTGTAGGCGCGGAGATCGCATTGCTGCAGGTTCGCCTTCGGAAAAAGATGCTGCGCAACCTTGAACGCTTTGACGTCCAGCTCACAGCCGTAGATGTTGGCCTCGACCGGCAGCGCATTAAGGAAACTGCCCTTGCCGCAGGTGAGGTCCGCGACCAGGTCATAGTTGGAGGGCGCAAGACTCTCCGCGACGAGCTGACAGAGCTCCGGCGGGGTGAAGAACTGACCGTTTTCGATCTCCTTCTTCGCCTCGCTGTAGTCATGGTAGTTGTCATACTCGCTGCAGTTCAACCCATGCAGGCCGCCGTCGCCGGTATAAGCGTTGAAGACGTCCGCCGCGGTGATGCCGCAGCGTTCACAGGAATCGCTGTCGATCAGGTACAGTACCTTTTCGTTGAGTTGTTTCCGGCTCTCCGCATCAGTGGGAGCCGGAGCATAAGGATACTTCATCGGTTCCACCTCCGCAGATCAGTAATCCTTACCGAGATACTCGGCGGCAAAGGCCTCCGCATACTCCGGAGAGGTGAACTTCAGATCGCAGCGCCCGTTTTTGAACATCCGCAGCGATAAAAGCTTTTCGCAGTCGGGGAACTCCACGGTGTCCTCATAGACATGAAGATCCGAATTCATCAGCCTGTCGATCCCATACGGATACGGCACAAACGCACCGGCGTCGTAATATGCTGCGGCCTGCAGGATGTTCTTCATTTCATCCTTCAGGCAGTCCCTGCTGTATGTTCTGCAGAAATAACCGTTGAAGCGGATCGTCGCCTTGCTGCGCTCATAACACTTATCTCTGGTAATACGGTCCCAAACGGCTTCATGACACCGCTGCTTCATCTCAAAGACAGCCTGCTCGGACGGGCTCCTGCCGTCAAAGCTGCCCAACATCCAATCAATAAAGGCGTCTGCGGTCAGATGGAGCTGATCCATTTTTTCTTGATACTCCACCCATTCTTCCTTCTCTGCGCCGTAGCCCGGGTTTTTCGGAAGAAAAGCGCGGCGGGCTTCCGTCTTGGTGAGTGAAAGATGATAGGTCTCGTTGAAATAGTGGACCAGCACCTCAAGAAACAGTCGATGCAGAGCGTTTAAGTGGTTCTGGATCGCCTCGACCGAAAGCCATGCGCCTTTCTCCGAGGAAAGGTAATTGCGGACAATGGTACTGTCATAGTCCGAATAGTCGTTGTTATCCTCCGGGGTGTCTGAGCCGGTATACTCCTTCTGTACGGCTGCCATTTTCGACCATAGCGCAGAGAGTTCCTTGTAACCGGAGAGGGCGGATTCATAGGCCGCCTGCTGGTGATCGCAGAACGCGATGTCCTCCGGGCTAACCCGGCCCCGCGATTGGATCTCCACTGCTGCGAATTTTGCAAGTAATTCGTTCATAGCCAATTCCTTTCATGTAGGAAATAAAAGCCCGGAAGAAACGATACGTTCTCTCCCGGGCTACCTTTTCGCCGCAATCATACGGCATGTGTTCCCGCAGACTTAGACTTACGCGGCTGCATAAGCAGGGAAGCCGTAGTCCGCAGCGGGATAGTCGAGCGACAGCTGATCGCCTGCGCCGAAGGAGCGCGGTGCGTCGGTGATCCCATAGCGGGCCAGGGGCGTATCCATGCTCCTGAGTTCACGGCGCAGCTGTTCCATCACATAGGGGACAAGCTCGCCCTTGCCCGGGTCAAAGGTCCGGACAGAACGGATCAGGCGCTCGGCCAACTGCTGATAAACGTCGTCACGGTCGAGGCGGGCGGAGGCGATCACCTTCCGCTCTTGCTTCATGACCGTATCAATACACCAAAGATGCTCTTCGACGATCTTGTTGCGCTCGGCAATGGAGTAATTGTTGTGCATTTCTCTCTATCCTTTCTGTTGGGAGGCCCAGAAGCGGCAATAGCCGGCTTTCATGACCTCCAGATACATTTCTTCTGTGTACGCCGGCGAGTTATACTTCTCGCTGGTACAGTGCTGCCGGAGCAGACCGATATTCGGATGCTTCGACGTGTCCTTTCGGTAACAGGAAAACATACAGGTATCGCAGCTTTTCTTCATTCCATTCACGCATCCTCCTCCATCGTGTTGTTTCTTGCCGTCACGGTGTTGAAGTACGGCGCAGGACAGAAACCGCTTTCCACACGATAGAAGCAGTACGGCTTCAGCCCGTCG
>JAFTBX010000056.1 GCA_017455005.1 Lachnospiraceae bacterium
AAAATAAAACAATCAAGGGAGATCAGGATATGTGTGGAATTGTAGGATACACCGGAGAAACTGAGGCCGCAGGGATCCTGCTGGACGGGCTTTCCAAGCTCGAGTACAGGGGATATGATTCGGCCGGCCTTGCCGTGCTGGATCCGGGCGGCGAGTGCAGAGTGATCAAAGCGATGGGAAAGCTTCGCAACCTGGATGAAAAAACGAAGCACGGAACGCTGCTTCCAGGCTGCTGCGGCATCGGCCATACACGCTGGGCAACGCACGGCGAGCCGAGTGAGAAAAACGCGCACCCGCATGTAAGCGCGCTCTCTCAGCCGGAGCCGTCGGGATACTCGGATGCGGATGTGGTCGGCGTCCACAACGGGATCATCGAAAACTATGAGGAGATCAAAGAAAAGCTCCTGAGACATGATTATGTCTTTTACAGCGACACGGATACGGAGGCCGCCGTCAAGCTGGTCGATTATTACTATAAGAAATATAAGATCGGCCCGATCGACGCGATCAACCGCATGATGGTCCGTGTACGCGGAAGCTATGCACTGGCGCTGATGTTTAAGGATCATCCGGGAGAGATCTACGCCGCCAGAAAGGACAGTCCGATGGTCATCGGCGTCCGGGATAAGGCGGCGTACCTTGCGTCAGACGTTACGGCTGTTTTGAACTACACGAGGAACGTCTATTATATCGGCAATCAGCAGTCCGCAAGGCTGCTTCCCGGTGAGGCGCATTTCTATGATCTGAACGGTGATGAGATCACGGTCGAACAGACGGAAGTGACCTGGGACGCCAAGGCCGCGGAGAAAAACGGCTATGAGCATTTCATGCTGAAAGAGATCCATGAACAGCCGGAGGCGGTCCGGAATACGCTCGTCAGCCTGATCCGTGAAGATGAGATCGACCTTGCGCCGCAGGGACTTACCGATGAAACGATCCGGGAGATCTCATCCTTAAGCATCGTTGCCTGCGGATCCGCATGGCATGTCGGCATGGCAGGGCAGTACATTATAGAGGAACTGGCGGGACTCCCCGTCAGGGTGGAACTGGCGTCGGAGTTCAGATACCGGAGACTGCTCCCCGGCAAGGGGACACTGGTCGTGATCATCTCCCAGTCGGGAGAGACCGCGGACTCGTTGGAGGCGCTTCGGATCGCGAAGGCAAACGGACTTCGGACACTTGCCATCGTAAACGTCATGGGCTCCACGATCGCCCGGGAAGCGGATCATGTCCTCTATACCAAGGCGGGGCCGGAGATTGCGGTGGCGACGACCAAGGCATTTACGGCGCAGCTCGCGGCTGTCTACGCGCTCGCGGTGCGCTTTGCCTATGCGTACGGAAGGATCACGAAATCTGAATATACCACGTATATCCGCGAGCTTTTACTGCTTCCGCAAAAGATCCGTAAGTGCCTGAAAGAGGTCGACGGCATCCAGTGGCTCGCTGCGCGCTACGCCCATGCGCAGGACGCGTTCTTTATCGGCCGGGGACTCGACTACGCCGTCAGCCTTGAGGGAAGCCTCAAGCTGAAGGAAGTGAGCTACGTCCATTCCGAGGCTTACGCGGCAGGTGAGATGAAGCACGGTACGATCAGCCTAATCGAAGATAACACCCTGGTCGTCGGCGTACTTACCCAAAGGCGGCTTTTCGAAAAGACGGTCAGCAACCTGACGGAGTGCAGGGCGCGGGGCGCTTTTATCGCGGCGGTCACCTGTGCCGGTCAGGAAAAGGAGGCAAAAACACATACGGACTTTACGATCAGCGTGCCGGATACGGATGCGTTTTTTACCGGCATCCTTGCGGTGATCCCGCTGCAGCTGCTGGGCTATTACAGCAGTGTCGCGAGAGGCCTGGATGTCGACAAGCCGCGCAACCTCGCAAAGAGCGTGACGGTGGAATAAATATACACAGGAAGGGGAAAGGATCTATGGCAAAGTACATTTTTGTAACAGGAGGTGTGGTTTCCGGTCTCGGAAAGGGCATCACGGCGGCTTCTCTCGGACGGCTGCTGAAGGCAAGAGGACTGAAGGTGGCGGCGCAGAAGCTGGATCCGTATATCAACGTGGATCCGGGAACGATGAGCCCGTACCAGCACGGCGAGGTCTATGTGACCGAGGACGGCGCTGAGACCGACCTGGATCTCGGCCATTACGAGCGCTTCATTGATGAGGACCTGAACAAGTATTCGAATCTGACCACGGGCAAGGTCTACTGGAACGTGCTGAACAAGGAGCGCCGGGGCGAGTACCTCGGATCCACCGTACAGGTGATCCCGCACATCACCAACGAGATCAAGGAGTTTGTCTACCGGGTCGGAAAAAAGACGGGAGCGGACGTGGTCATTACCGAGATCGGCGGCACCACCGGCGACATTGAGAGCCAGCCCTTTCTGGAGGCGGCCAGGCAGGTCAGCCTGGAGCAGGGAAAGGAGAACACGCTCTTCATCCATGTGACGCTGGTGCCCTTCCTGCGCGGCAGCGACGAGCACAAA
>JAFTBX010000057.1 GCA_017455005.1 Lachnospiraceae bacterium
AACTCCGGAGGGGTGTTGATGTATTCGATCAGCTGGTCGGCATACTTGCTCATACGGAAGAAGTACGCTTCCTCCTTTGCCTTGTGTACAGGCCTGCCGCAGTCCGGGCAGTTGCCGTCCACCAGCTGGCTGTCCGTCCAGAAGGACTCACAGGGAGTGCAGTACCAGCTCTCGTAGTAGCCCTTGTAGATGTCACCCTTCTCATACATCTTTCGGAACATCTTGCCGACCTGCTTTTCATGCTGCTCATCGGTCGAACGGATAAACTTATCGTAGGAGGTGTTCATCATGTCCCAGATATCACGAATGACAGCCGCGACCTCATCTACATATGCCTTGGGAGTCACGCCAGCCGCGAGAGCCTTTTCCTCGATCTTCTGTCCGTGCTCATCCGTGCCTGTCATAAAACGGACATCGTATCCCTGTTCTCTCTTGAATCGCGCAATCGCATCCGCAAGTACAATCTCGTACGTATTGCCGATATGCGGCTTGCCCGAAGTATAAGCAATTGCCGTCGTAATATAATACGGCTTGTTCTCGGCTGTCTTTCTCATGACCTTGTCCTCCTCACTATATAAAGGCGTTTTTCTCTGCCTTTCTTTAAAAAGAAACGGATATGGCGTCTTATACACCATATCCGAATATTTTACCATACTTTTATGGATTTGTAACCGTATCTCCCACGTGTTTTTGAACGAGAATCCCATTTTTATCAGATGGCGTCGAACTCACTTGTAAAGCCCATCTCGCCATAATCCTTATCGCCGACGATCAGATGGAGCGCGTCGAGATCGAGATTGTCGATAAAGGTGTTGACCACGCTGGCAACAACCTCTTCCTCCGTGGCCTTATAGAACACACCGTTCATCTCGCTCAGTTCAAGCGTGCCGACCCTGTCGGTCACTTCAAAGCTAAGTACTTCCGCACCTTCCTTGAGTGCACCGGATCTGATCATCGCATCAATCAAAGACTCTGCGTTGCACTCTTCAACCGCATCAAAGTCCTGATCAATACCGCCGAGTACCGCCTTGTAAATGATGACCTGCGTGATCGCAGTCTCGCCGTCTGCGATGACCGGCTGCTTATCGGACGGATAATAGGAATAATCGACTGCGGTCGTCGCCATGGCACCCGGGCCGCCCTTTTCGCCCGTCTCCGCCTCTGCGGGAATCGTATACTGGCTGCTCTCCGGCATGGTCCAGGTCTCTCTGGTACCGGTCTCGAGGATCGCGCCCTCCGGGATCTCCATGCTCTGAGACGCCTTGATATCGGACGGCGTGCATGCCGCAAGCACTGCTGCCGCCATACCGATGACTGCTATATGAAGTATCTTTCTCACTGTATATCCTCCTGAAATACGTTCTGCCGCTTTCCGGTTCTGTCACGGCATGTATTGATAAGCCTTTTCAGACACTTTACTGATTATAGCAGAAAAAATCCATTAGTCTATAAATTTTTCTAAAGAGTGTCTTAACTTTATCTTTCTTATCCGCTTTCCCGCTTCAGCCCTGACCCAGCAGCGCGTTATACACATCCCTGCGGGAAAGTCCCCGGTCCTTTGCTGCAGCCTTCATGGCTTCCTTACGGTCCATGCCGCGGCTTTCATACATCGCGACATGCTCTGCGAGGCTCATCCCGTCAAACCTCGCAGCCGCTTCCTCTCTCAGCTCCCCGGGATTACGGCCTTCGATCACAAGCACATACTCGCCGCGCGGCTCAAGCTCCGCAGCCTCTCCGATCGTCGTCCGGATGACTTCCTCATGGATCTTGGTCATCTCGCGGCAAAGCGCGATCCTGCGGCTGCTGCCAAGTGTTCCGGCAAGTTCCTTCAGGGTATCTTTCAGATGATGGGGCGCTTCATAGAGCACGATCGTTCCGGTCTCATCCTTCAGCCGTCCCAGAGCTGCTGCCCTTTCCTTCTTCTTCGGCTTCGGGGGAAGAAACCCCTCAAAGACAAAACGGCGCACTGAAAAGCCGCTTAAGGTCAGTGCGGTGATCACCGCAGACGGTCCCGGAAGACTGGTCACCTCGAGACCTGCCTCATAGCATTTTTGCACGAGGACCTCTCCCGGATCGGAGATACAGGGCGTCCCGGCATCAGTGATGATCGCCACTTTTGTTCCCTGAAGCATTTTCTGCACAAGCTCATCCGCCTTCTCAAAACGGTTAAACTCATGATAGCTCGTCATTGGCGTGTGAATGCCAAAATGATTCAGCAGGCGTATGGAGTTACGCGTGTCTTCCGCCGCGATCAGATCCACTGCCTTCAGAACCTCAACGGCTCTCGGCGTCATGTCTCCGAGATTTCCGATCGGCGTTGCGCAGATATAGAGTTTTCCGGCACCTGAAGTGCCCTTCTCACTGTTTCCCATAGTCATATCCCGTGTCTGCTTAATAGCCGTAGATATCGTAGATCTCATCTGTGTAAACTCCCGGCTCCCTGTAGACGATCAGCGGTTTTTCGACCTTACACTCTGGCCGTCCGTCCCGTACCGCCTCGATCAGCACCATGTTTGCTTCCCGGTCTATAAACGGATGGACCAGTTTCAGCCTCTTCGGCTCCAGGCGCACGGCTTTCATGGCCGTGATGATCTCCGGAAGCCGGTGCGGCCGGTGCACCATATAAAAGCGGCCGCCGCAGCGAAGCAGTCTCGCGGCGGCAGAGCAGACATCTTCCAGTGTGCATGAAACCTCATGCCGTGCGATCGCAAGTGCGTCATCCGGATTGCGCAGGCCGTGTTCAGACTTCATATAGGGCGGATTGGACGTGACTGCATCCGTTCTGCCGAACAGCTCTGCCGGCAGAAGTTCTGTCCCTTTCAGAAGCATTTTTATATCTCCCTGAACGATCGTCACTTTCTCTTCCAGACCGTTCAGCAGTACGGACCGCCCCGCCATGTCCGCCATCTCGGGCTGTATCTCGACCCCGTAAAACTTCCGTCCGGGCGTTTTCGCCTCCAGCAGGATCGGGATGATGCCGGTCCCTGTGCCGAGGTCTACCGCGGTTTCCCCTTTCCGGACATCTGCAAATCCACTTAAAAGAACGGCATCCATACCGAAACGGAACGCTCCTTCTTTCTGTATGATGCCGTATCCGCTGCGCTGCAGATCATCGATCCGCTCGCCGGGTTTTAATTGTTGAAAATCACTCAGCAAAGGCCGCTCCTGTCAGTCATCCAGCGCGGATGTCTCGCTTGCCTTTTCTTCGCTCTCGAGTTCCATCAGCGCATCCAGGTCGCTTTCCTTCTCTCTGTCTTTATCCTTGCCACGATCACGGTTTCTGCCGCCTTTTTCCGTTTCCTTCTCCTTGCCGCGGTTCTTCTTCCTGCTGCGGAACCTGATCTCGGAAACATGATACTCCCGGACTTCTTTTTCATCATTGGGAAGATCCACGATCACCTTGACCAGCTGCTTCAGGATGTTTACGGAAGAGACCGTACCCTTCAGATCATCCGGCGCAGTTACAAAGTCGCCCGGAGACGGAAGCTTGCGGTTCAGTTCTTCATAAACTTCTTCTTCATTCTTCAGGCAGCACATCAGTCTTCCGCAGACGCCGGAGATCTTGACCGGGTTCAGCGAAAGGTTCTGCTCCTTGGCCATCTTGATCGAGACCGGCACGAAATCGGAAAGATACGCATGGCAGCAGAGCTCCCTGCCGCAGGAGCCGAGTCCTCCGAGGATCTTGGTCTCATCGCGTACGCCCACCTGCCTGAGCTCGATCCTGGTGTGGAACACAGACGCCAGATCCTTGACCAGATCGCGAAAATCGATACGTCCCTCTGCCGTGAAATAGAACAGGATCTTGGTGTTGTCAAAGGTGTATTCGCAGTCGATCAGCTTCATGTCAAGTTCATGCTTATGGATCTTCTGCAGACAGATATCCAGTGCCTGGATCTCTTTCTTTTTGTTATCCGCCTCGTGCGCAATGTCCTCGTCCGTGGCCATGCGGATCACTTCCTTCAGCGGCTGAACGATCTTGTCGTCTTTTTCCTCATGCGGGGGAACTACGATCTCGCCGAACTCCACGCCGCGCGAAGTTTCCACGACCACTTTATCGCCTTTTTTCATCTCCAGGCGTCCCGGCGAAAAATGATAGATCTTGCCGGCGCGTCTGAATCGTATGCCTACTACATTTGCCATGTATTACTTCTCCTTCATAGTCAAAAACAGGAGTTCGAGCGAGAGGTCAGGGTTAACATTTGCCTGAAGCCGCTTGCGGCAGGTCTCTATGCTCTCCATGATCTCCTGCACTCTGGTATAGGAACTGATGGAAGCCATCTCCATCAGGGTCTTTCTCTCTCCCGAAAACGCCAGTCCGTTTAAGTCACGCGTGATCATATACATCATCAGGTCACGGTACCACAGTTCCAGCAGATCCAGCGCTTCCATCAGATCGGGACAGTCGTTGCGCAGCCTGCTGATCTCGATCAGGATATCCGTGCTGCTCATACTCTTGATGCCGCGGACGATCTTCATCAGGCGCTGATACCAGACGGAAAAGACCTCGCTCTGATAAAGCTCGGACGCTTTGCCGACATTGCCTCTCGCAAACGCGATGCAGATCCTCGCCTTTTCGTCATCGACCCGGAAATGTTCTTCCAGGTAAGTCCTCACCGCGCTGTCCGTCAGCGGCTTCAGGCGCATGCGCACGGTCCGTGAACGGATCGTATCAAGAAGCATCCTGTCGTCGCTTGCAAGCAGCAGGATGATCACATATGCCGGCGGCTCCTCCAGGGTCTTCAGAAGCGCATTCTGAGCCTGCGGAGTCATCTTCTGCGCTTCCGGTACGATATAGACCTTATATCTCCCTTCAAAAGGTTTGATCCCGGCAGTATCCGTGATCTGCTCCCGGACGTCATCCACGCTGATGGACGCCGGTTTTTCATGTGTGACCCAGATCACGTCCGGATGGTTGCCGGAAAGGATCTTCTTACACTCGGGACATGCCAGGCACGGGGTGCCGTCCGCTTCCTTTTCCGTACAGAAAAGTTCAAGCACAAACGCCTCCGCCATGCTTTTTTTGCCCATGCCGGTATCACCGGTCAGCAGATATGCATGCTGGAGCCGGTCTGTACTGATCGCGTTTTTCAGCTGATCCTTGATCAGCTCATTTCCGATGATATCCTTAAATGTGGTCATGGCGCCCTTCACTTACCGGACGATATCCTGCAGGATCTCCTGCAGGCACCGGTCAAAATTATCGTTGTTATATCGTTTTGTGATCCCCGCAGCCAGGAGCTTTTCCTCTGAGAAGTCTTCCGCGTCGGCGAGAAATCTTCTGCAGACTTCCGCATACCGTGGCGCACGTTCCTCCTGTTCCCTGCGGATCGCACGGATCAGCCGTTCGCCGTCCTCAACCTCTACGTAGACAGGCACAAGCGACTCCCTGCCAAAGTATGCCTGGAGCTTCCCGTATGACTCCAGCGTACCGGGCATCAGATAGTCCCCGCAGTCAAGATCGATCTGCCCGTCATCGACTGTTGCATAGGTCCACGGTCCATGGACCGTATGATATGTGCGGGATTCGATCAGCCGTCCGTTCGCGGAGAATGCGTCAATTGCGTCCCGGTCCGTGAAATGATATGCCACGCCGTCTGTCTCATGCTCACGCCGCGGTCTGGTCGTATACATGACATAGGTCTTCAGCCAGGGTCTGGCTGCAAGGATCGCTTTATAGAGCGAATCCTTTCCGGATGCGGACTTGCCCATCAGGCACCATATCTTTCCCATCAGGGTGTCCCTCCGGGACCGATCTGTTCGGTCGCATGATCGTTGATGATGCTGACGGTCGAATCTCCGCCCGGTCCGTAGACGATCTCCGTATCTTCCGATGAAGGCTCCGTACCGGCAACCACGATGTCATACTCTTCCGCGATCGGTGCGATCGTTTCAGACACCGGGCCTCCCGGTCCGCTCTGCGGTGCCTGCGTTCCGCTGCCGGGGCCGAGGATCGTGACATTGCTCTCCGTCTCCGGAGGATCCGTTCCGATCACCGTAGAAGTGTCCGGATCATCCTCCTCCAGTACAAGCGGATCGACACTGACCGCAACCGGCGTCGAAACTCTCGCGCGTATGCTGACGACCTCCGACGTGCCGGCATTATCCTTCCGGGCAATCACCCGGTCATTCTGGATCCCGTAGATCTCATAACCGCCGTCCGCGCCATAGGCCTCATCCAGCATGTCGATGTCTCCGTCTTTGTTGAACCTTAAGATGCCCCAGAAGCCGTCAACATCCTGGAACTCCGCGAACATCTCGCCGGAGCTGTAATCATAGTGCATGTTGCCCGTCGTACCGTAAAACTCTGAAGAAATGACTTCGATCGTACCCTCTGCCGACTGGCGCATGAGCCTCGAACGGGTACTTCCGAATGCACTGCCGGACTCAAAGCTGTAGGTATATCCGCCGATCGAGATCGTTGTCTTGGGCGCAACATCCAGGATCTCGCCGGTCGCAGACAGACGGTAAGTGAAGTTGCCCGCCGTGAACGCACTGGTCTCCATGCGCACCGGGTGTCCGCCTTCAAGCATCAGGGTCGCATGTCCCGGGTTGACATCAAGGTCGATATAATAGTTGCCGTCCTCCGGGAAGGTGACCACAGTATCATCTTCCGTAAATTCACTCGTCCGGTGCATCATCTGCCCGTCATACCAGTAGACGACCGTCTGTCCGTTTGTATCAAACACCGCCTTGTAGCCTTCCACATTGTCCGCCGCCACTTCCCTGACATCCGCGCCCGGCCGCATGCGGAACAGGCGGTTTGCGATCGCGTCGTAAGGTCCGCCGCTCTCCTCTTTGCTTCGTGCAAGGAAATAGATATACCCGTCATGAATGCTGAGCGTATACGGCGAAGCGTACTGCGGGTTGGAGTTTCCGCCGAGTGCATGCGACAAAGACTCTGTCGTCTTCTTATACATGACCGCGCTGAAATCGCCCAGCTTTTTGGTCTCGTTCAGATATGCCCAGACCGTCTTGGTCTGAACCAGGCTCGGATAGTCCGCGCTCACTGCCGCGGGATCCGGGCGGTAGCCTGTGTTGTAGGTGATCCTGTTAACCGTACCGTCACTGCCGAAAGAAAAGCTGTATGCGCCTTCTGACAGGTTCTCATCTGCCGCATGGCCTTCTTCGTCAAAGTAAAACAGACCCTTTTCCAGGCTGATCCATGTGCTCTTCAGGATCTCCTGTCCGTCCTGTGTCTTATACTTCTGATCGCTATCATAGAGTGAGGTCTCTTCAGGGCTCAGTATGTAGATCAGGTTTCCGGAAGCATCTTCCACAAGTCCGGTCTGTCCTTCCGTATCGGACAGGTTCAGCTCGATCTCCTCCGGTCCGGCTGCTTCAACATCCGTTGTTTCTGCTTCTTCCTCCCCACGGCTGTTGAGAAATGAGAAAATGCCGTCGCTGCTGTTCTTGATATACATGTATACAAAGAGCACCATCAGTATGGCGATCACAACCAGCGCAGCGGCTGTGATCAGACTGACAGCGTCCTTCAATCCCGAATTCCTCTTCTTTTTATGATGTGTTGCCATAGCGTTAGTTTATCATCAATTATACATAAAGACAAGATTCGCAACAATTAACAAATCGTGTCGAAAAGCTTAAGGAAACGCCGTCATGACGCCTCCCCAAAAGAAAAAAAGGCATAAAAAAAATGCCTCAGGCCAGAATCCTCGGCGCTCTGCGCCTTCAGATTGCGAAGCATTGAGCAATCTGGACTTAAGCAAGTTCGATTCTGGCTATAAAACCTGGGCACAAAAAAATGCCTCAGGCCAGAATCGAACTGGCGACACACGGATTTTCAGTCCGTTGCTCTACCAACTGAGCTACCGAGGCGTTTCAACGCTCCTGCAGCATTCCTGATGCTGCTTTCGGGAACTTTTGTACTTTAGCATAACTTGTCTTGTTTGTCAACAAAATCTCTGTCTCGGCAGGCGCAGGAGCTGTACTGTAACAACTGCCCGCGCCAGCCGCATTTTCATTCATTCAAATCAGTGCGCGGTAAAGGACGCCGGATACAGCGGGAAGTTCTTCATGAGTTCTTCCGCTTCCTTTTTCACCTGTGCGATGACCGCTTCATCTTCCGGCGCGTCCGTGACACGGGAGATCATATCCGCGATCTTCACAAGTTCCGGCTCACGGATGCCTCTTTCCGTTACGGCAGTCAGGCCGATGCGGATGCCGCTTGTGATATGCGGCTTTGCCTCATCGAACGGAACGACCTGTTTGTTGACGGAGATACCGGCACGGTCAAGCGCGTCCTGCATCTGTCTGCCGGTCACGCCCTTGTTCCTTAAGTCAACGACCATCAGGTGGTCGTCCGTTCCGCCGCTGACGATGTTGAATCCGTGCTTCTGAAGCTCAGCTGCCAGGAACTGCGCGTTTTTGACGACCTGTACCATCAGGTCATGGAACTCCTCGGATGCCGCATACTTAAATGACCAGCACTTCGCTGCCATTGTCTGCAGGTGGATGGATCCCAGGCTGCCGGGGAAGGTACCGCGGTCAAGGAGCTTCGCGTACTTTTCCTTACAGAAGACCATGCCCGCACGGCCGGAACAGAACGTCTTGGTCGTGGAAGAGCTTACAAAATCAAAGTACGGGATCGGGCTCGGGATGACCTTTGCCGCAACAAGACCGGCCACATGTGCCATATCACACATAGAGTAAGCGCCGCAGTCAGCCGCGATCTTCGCAATGCGCTCATAGTCGATCAGTCTCGGATAGGAGCTTGCGCCGCAGATGATCAGCTTCGGCTTTTCTTCCATAGCCTGTTTCTCCAGGGCATCATAATCGATCCTTCCGTCCTCACCGACGCCGTAAAAAACATGGTGATAAAACTTACTGAGCCAGTTGGCCGGTGAGCCATGGGTCAGGTGGCCGCCCTGATCGAGTCTCATGGACAGGATCTTGTCTCCGGGCTGCAGGATCGCGGCAAAGACCGAATGGTTTGCGGAAGAGCCCGAGTAGCTTTGGATGTTGACATGTTCCGCGCCAAAGAGGGCTTTTGCTCTTTCCCACGCCAGCTTTTCAAGCTTGTCCGCCACTTCCGCGCCGGCCTGATAGCGGGCGCCCGGAAGTCCTTCCAGCGTCTTGTTGGTAAAAATGCTTCCGGACATCTCCATGACCGGGATCGGCACGATGCTCTCGGACGCGATCATCTCAATGCAGGCTTCCTGACGGGCGAGTTCCTCGTCGCAAAGAGCGGCAAGCTCAGGATCTGTCTTTCTGGTTTCTTCGATATGCATAAAACTCCTTTTCTCAGGTCCGACAACCTGATGTGCAAAATACAGCGCCTTATCGGCATGGTTCACTATATCACGCAAAAAGGGCTGCCGCAAGCCGGCAGCCCCGTTATTGATGAAATTGTTTAGATAATGCCCTGTGCACTCAGGATGATCTGCGCGATGATCGCGGATCCGACATAGGTACCGATCATGACCAGGAAGGCAACGATAATGCCTTTCCAGCCGATCTTTTTAAATTCAACCCAGTCTTTACCTATCGAAACACCTGCGTATGCAAGGATCGGGGTTGCCAGCGGCAGAAGGCCGATCTTGCCGACTTCTGCTGCAACTACCGGTCCCGTAATGGTGTTGTACGGCATCGCCAGAAGAACACCGATCAGCGTGATCCAGATCGACATGTGGACCTGCGGAACAAGCTCAGCAAGAATCAGACCGATCAATGCGATGACAAGCAGGATCAGCACGCCGGGGAGATTCGCCAGGGGGCTGAGCCACGCATCCTTATTGGCGTCGGTAAGGGTGTTGACAGTATTGCCAAAGATAACGATCGTGCAGGAAATGCAGAGGATCAGTAACCACTCTTTAAATTTCTCTAACATAGTAATTCTCCTTCCCCTGATCAGATGTGCTTGCCCTTGCCGAGTACCGGCTCAAGCTTGTTGTACAGCCAGTTACACATCGGCAGGCCGATGAAAACGGTCATGACGATGCCGTCGGCGTTGGAAAGGACGTTACTGGTTCCGGCATAAGCAGTGATCTGATCTGCCATCTCCGGAAATGCCGTCGTCAGTGCTGCGGAAGAAGCCGCCATCATACTTCCTGATCCGACGCCGCAGGCCATAGCCAGCGCGTACGGATGAAGGATGCCGGTGCTGCCGAGCATGCCTGCAAACAGACCGATGAAAATGGTTCCAAGAAGCGTACCTACGATATAGGTGGTCATAACGCCGCGGCCTTCGGGGCTGTCCAGACCATACTTACTTGCGATCAGGCCGACGTTCGGCTCACGCGCGATGGAGTGGGTCATACCGACTGCCTCACGCTTGAATCCGAGCAGCAGTGCGAAGGGAAGTGCCACGATAATGGTACCCAGGTTACCGAACTCCTGAAGGATCAGGGCAGGACCTGCTGCGATGACCTGCGGAAGCTGTGTACCGGTTGTCACGGCAACCTTCGCCAGGAACGGCGCAATCGCGATGATAACGAAATTACTGGACAGATGGGACTGCTCATCTCCGATCCAGCTGACAGCCGGGGCCAGATAGAGGATCAGGCCGATTGCCATCGCGAAGAGCATCGGAAGCAGAAGCATGTTGCCGACCGGCGTCTTGATAACGATCGTATTGATCGCCTCACAGATCATTACGACTACAAACATCGTAATATGCAGGGGCCAGTTTGCCATAACCTTGTCAAACAGCTTGTCTTTATCCATATTTACTCCTTTCGGGCTTTGCAGCCCCCTTTTAATACTTTATTTTCTCAGCTGATCGATCGCTGTGAAAACCGACATAGCGTAAGTGCCTGCACCATACTTCAGGCTCCGCAGGTCCGCCTTGAACCGCGGAGAGTGCCACGGGTAGATGCAGTCTTCGTTTTCGTTCCGGACGCCCAGCCAGTAGAAGAACGTAGGAACATTGGTCTTCGCGTACTCGGAAAAGTCCTCACCGCCGGTAGACGGGATCGGATCGACCGGAGTCGCGACTGCCGAAACTGCTTTATAGGCGGCGTCACACATCATGGGATTGTTATTGTCTGTGACCGCAAGCTCATAAATGTACTTAAAGACCACTTCGCAGCCATAAGCCGCAGCGATGCCGTTTGTGATCTCTCCAAGCCTGCGCTCTACAAGCTCCTGCGTCTCTCTCTTGTATGCTCTGACTGTACCGAGCATCACGACCTCATCCGGTATGACATTGTTTACTTCACCGGCTTTGACAGAGCAGATGGAAACGACCGCTGCGTCTATGGGGCTGACGTTGCGGCTGACGATCGTCTGCGCGGACTGTATGATCGCCGCGGCGCATACGACCGGATCCACGCTCCTCTGCGGAATACCGCCGTGACCGCCCTTGCCTTTGATATAAAACTCGATCCGGTCGACAGATGCCATGAGCGGCCCGCGCTTAACACAGACCGAACCTGCCGGGTATTCCGACGAGTTATGCATGCCGAAGACTGCGTCGACCTTGGGATTTTCCAGACAGTTCAGCTTCATCATCAGCTTGGCGCCCTTGTTAACCTCTTCTGCTGGCTGGAACAGAAACTTGACACTTCCTTTGATCTCGCTTCGAAGAGCGGCAAGGATCATCGCGGCTCCGAGGAGTGATGTTGTATGCGTGTCATGTCCGCAGGCGTGCATTCTGCCGTCGATCGTGGAGCGGTAATCGCAGCTGGATTCTTCCTGAATCGACAGCGCGTCAATATCCGCGCGCAGCGCAATGCAGGGGCCGTCCTTCGCACCCTTCAGAAGTCCGACCACGCCGGTCTCCAAACCGATGTCCAGGATCTCGATCCCAAGGCTCTCCAGATGTGCTTTGATAAACGCCGTTGTATCATACTCATGAAAGCTGAGCTCCGGATGCTGATGCAGGTGCTTCAGCGTCGCTATAAACTCATGCTCATGTTCAGCCATCAGTTCGCGCACTCTGCCTGCAATATCCGTCATATCCTCTCCTCTTTCACC
>JAFTBX010000058.1 GCA_017455005.1 Lachnospiraceae bacterium
AAGATCTGGGTACTTGAAAAGGGCCGCCGCTTAGTGCGACAGCCCCTTACTATGAATGCGGCTAACAGGACTTGAACCTGCACGGTCTCCCACTGGAACCTAAATCCAGCGCGTCTGCCAATTCCGCCATAGCCGCATAACTTTAGTGATTATATCATTTCACTTATTGATTGTAAATGTAAAAAACAAGCGCACAGCCTTGAAGGCCATGCGCTTGTTTCGGGTTGGGCTGTTTACACAGTCGAGCAGGGCCAGCGGGATTTGAACCCACGAATGCAGCAGTCAAAGTGCTGTGCCTTACCGCTTGGCGATGGCCCTTTATGGATGCTCTAATATAATAGTGTATTTTCGCCTTGAATGTCAAGGCGAATCGGGACGGCATCAGCATCGAATCAAAGCAGCGCCAACATAATGGAAAAATGAAAACCGGACCGGGAAGAATGCCCGATCCGGCTGTCAGAGGAGTAACTGAAGACTGCACAGTACAATCTTTCTTACGTCAATGATCAGTGAAGTATTTTCATTGCGCCGTCTGCGTCCGTCGTCGTGTATAAAACGATGCCGATGCAGTTTTTGGCATCGTCCTGAACACCGTGAAACAGGAGATAATGGCGCTCCTGCGATGCCTTGATATCTGTCGCTGCGCCGATACAGATCGTGTCATTCGAGCGCCTTTCGACCTTTGTATGGGAGTCGTATTCCATAAAGTAATCATCATTGCCGTTTTTAACGATAACCCGCCGGTCAGTGATCGCATAAACGCTGCCTTTGATGGTTCTCTGATCGAGCCACGGGATCAGAGCGAGAATGATTGCCGGGAGTTCCATGATGAAGATCGCAAAGAAACCGTTTGCTTTTGCACCGAACATGGCAAGTGTCACCGCGACCCAGACGACGGCCAGGATATACTCTATATAGGTGATCGCCTTGTTGGCCGGGTCGACGATACCTGTTTCCTGCGGCCTGCCGGTCCAGAGCAGCTTCTCCCCGTTCTTCAGTGTGTTTTCCCAGAGTTTCTTATCAGTTTCTGACATTTTACAGCCTCCTTCGGTTATTCAGACAACGCCTGTACTGTCCGAAGTATAGCTGAAATCCGATTAAAAGAATGTTCAGTCCGGCCCCGTTCCCGCTAAGGAAATTTATCGTTCACATAAAAAAATGCCGCTCTCAGGCGGCAGTTTTTCAGTCTTCATCTTCCGGCATGCGATAGCCGACACCCAGCTCGGTTTTGATATAGACGGGATCCTCGAGGCTTTCATGAAGCTTCTTGCGGATGTTGGTCATGTTGACGCGGAGGATCGTGTTGTCCTGAGGAATGAAATCGCCCCAGATCTGCTGCATCAGCCAGGAGTAAGTCAGGACCTTGCCCTTGTGGCGGAACAGCAGTTCCAGGATGCGGTACTCGCGGTTCGTAAGGTGGATCTCTTCGCCGCGAAGCTTTACGGTATGGCGCGCGAGGTCCATGACGAGATCTTTATGAACAAAGACAGAGCTGCTGCTGTTTTCCGGCTGTCCCTTGATCTTATCACTGTGCCGGAGCGCGGTCCGGATCCGGGCCATCAGTTCAAAGATGCCGAAGGGCTTGGTCACATAGTCATCTGCACCCATATCCAGGGCACGGACCTTTTCGTTTTCCCGCTCTCTGGCAGAGACAACGATGACCGGGATATCCTCCCGGATGCTCTTCATTTCCTTCAGCAGGTTCAGACCGTCGTCGTCCGGAAGCCCCAGGTCCAGAAGGACGAGGTCGGGGAGTTCCGAAAGAAAAAGCATCCTGCAAACGGAAGCATTTTCCGCAAGCACACTTCGGTAGCCCGCGTCTGTGACCGCGCGGGACATGAATTTTCTGATCAGGTCATCATCTTCAACGATCAGTATCGTATGTTT
This sequence comes from Lachnospiraceae bacterium, assembly GCA_017455005.1. GTDB lineage: Bacteria > Bacillota > Clostridia > Lachnospirales > Lachnospiraceae > Avilachnospira. Next base: position 1,888 of record JAFTBX010000058.1, read on the forward strand.
ACTCATAGATCTGCTCCTTAGTCTGTACAGCCGGGCTCGTGTCCGGCGTATTTATGAATCGATGTCTGCAATTTGTAAAACGAAGGAAAATGTTGTTCCTCCTCCGGCTGTTTCCGAAACCTGAAGCCTGCTGTTATGCGCGCGCAGGATGCTCTGGCAGGCGGAAAGTCCGATGCCTCGGCGATGGTCTCCGTCGGTGATCGTATCCATCAGGACACCTGTACCGCTGTTGATCTCTTCCATCAGTGCCCCGGGAAGGCCCTTGCCGTGGTCGGAAATACTGAACTGCAGACCTTTTTCGCAGGTTCGTGTCATGATCCTGTACGGCTGTTCGCTTTGGGAGTGACGGATGGCGTTTTCCAGGAGGTTCTGAAGCACCTGACGGATCAGGATCGGGTCCGCGAGGACGGGAACAACGTCGTCTGTCAGATCCAGCTCGATCTCCGCATCGGGGAACAGGCGCCGTATCTTGATCACGCAGCTTTCGATGATCTCATCCGGAATCTCCGCCTTCAGCTTCAGCTCTCCGCCCTCGCCGCCGAGCTTTGCGACGGAGATGATGTTTTCCACCAGGGTGGACATCCATTCCGACTGTTCCCGTATCCCTTTGATCAGTTCGAGATTGCCTTCGAAATGCTCCTTCGGGTCCTGCGCGAGGATGACGGAAACTGCGCCGGAGATCGCCGTCAGCGGCGTCCGTAGATCATGAGAAACGGACATGAGGATGTTGCTGCGGATATCGGCCTTGGCCCGGCTGAGTTCCATGGCTGACTTCTCTTTTTCAAGAATGGCATTCTGCTCATAAAGTTCCGCGGTCCTGCGTTCCCTTTCTTCCGCCATGCGGGCGTGCTGTTTGGTACGCGCGGTCAGCGTGCAGACAACGAGCGCGCAGGTAAGCGTGGAAATGATGGCGATCGGGTATCCCGCCAGGGAAATGTTGAACTTGCCGTAGGGGTACATGAAAAACCAGTTGATTAATACCGTGCTGACCAGGGATGCCGTAATGCCGTAAAAGTATCCGTCTGTAAGGGATGAGATGATGACGACGGCAAGCACAAAAACCAGCGCGGAGTTGTTCTCCACACCGGTGTTGGGAAGCAGCAGGCTGCTGATCAGCCACGCCAGATACAGTATGAGGACGGTCAATATGAGGTCCTGCAGGATTTTTCGGTTTTTAAGCACGGCCCGGTTTTCCTTTCTTTCCGGTCTGCCCTGTGTCAGACTTCCGGATCCTCCTGGCGGCAAATGCAGCCGGCCGCCTGAGTTTCCCGATGACGCAGGGACTATATGAATTGTACATGAATCAGGTGAACGATACTGTTAATTTTACGCTAAAAGAGAAATATAGCCAAGAATAAAAAACAGTTCAGGTATGAAAAACATATTTACTCAAGTCTGCGTTAATGTTATAATCCGTGATACATACATCGAAACGATCATTTGACAATGGTTATAGAAAAGAAAGGAACCGGCTCATGCCAAAGACAATGAACTGCGGAATATGTCCCTGTGATGAGACCTGCCCGGTCGGGGAGGCTGTCGCTCTGATCGGCGGGAAGTGGAAACTGCGCCTGATATGCACCATGTGTCTGGATGGGACGCAGCGCTATAACGATCTGCGCAGAAAGACGAAGGGGATCACCAACGCCATGCTTTCACAGACTCTGAAGGAGATGGAGTCTGACGGGCTGGTGGTCAGAAAACAATATGAGGAGATGCCGGTACGGGTGGAGTACAGCCTGACGGAGAGAAGCAGGGCGCTGTGGCCGATCCTGCACAGGCTGGGACACTGAGCCAAAGGCGAGGAAGCGGACGAGGCCTGATAACCGGAGGATAAATATACATGGATCGCATATTAATGGTGATCATCCGGATTCTGATCTGGCTGGCACGGTACGCAAAGCCGCTGTCCGGCCTGGGAATCGGCACCTTTGATGCCTGGCGGCCGAGTGAGAAGCTGAAACTTCTGATCGTCGGATATAACGGCGCCAGAAATACAGGCGCTGACGCCCGGACCGTGGCTGCCGTGAAGCAGATCCGGGATCTGTTCGGGCCGGACAAGGTCAGGATCACGGTACTTACTTTAAATAAAGAAAACCTGCAGGGATATTTTGATGAAGATGTTGAGCTCCTTGAGTTCAGCTCCGTATTCCCATTCGATCTTTACCGGGCATGCTGCGCGCACCACGCGGCTGTCCTGTGCGAGGGCTCGACATTAAAGAGCACGTTCGCCAACGCGCTGAGCCTGTTCTTCTGCGAGGCCTCCGGCGTGATGGCACGCCAGGGAAAGCCCTGCATTGCCTTCGGATCGGAAGTGGGCTACATGGAGCCGGCTCTGGAGCGCTTTGCGGCAAAAACCTGCCGTGAGACGTATTTCATCTGCCGGACGAAAGAGTCGCTGGATGCCTTAAGGAAGATCGGACTGAAGGGTCACCTGGGGACGGATACAGTCTGGCTTTATGAGGGCGCTATGATAAATGGTACTATTACAGCGACTCGGACGAGAGGCGTGCCGCGTATCAGATTTATATAGAAGAAATAGGAAAAGCAGTGAACAGGCTTTGCTGCGAAGAGGGATTTTTCCCGGTGCTTTTGGGTATGGAGAAGATGAATGCCGGTCCCTGCGGCAGGCTTCAGCAGAAGCTGGAGACGCCATGCGCTGTCTTTTTGTCCGGGGAGTGTTCCGCGGACATCATGACCGGCGTCTTAAGGCAGCTATCCGCGCTGATCACATCCCGTTACCACGCGGCCGTACTCAGCATGGACGGCGGATGTCCGATCGCGGCAGTTTCCATGGACGAGCGGCTGGACAGCCTGATGCGTGAAAATGCCCTGGAAGAAAACTATCTATTCAGCGTATCCGAAGCGGATCTCGGGAACCGGGTCGCCGCGGCGGTTACGGAGGGTATGGAACACCGCGATGAGATCCGCGGCTATCTTAAGGAACGGGTCGCAAAGTATCAGGAAATGCAGCGGGAAATGGGCGCCTTCCTGAAGAATTATCTCCTTAACGGACCGGGGCACGGTTCCGAAAAATGATAAAAGGTGAAGAACATTGAGTGAAGTGATACTTGTAACGGGAGGAACGGGCTTTCTTGGAACGGAGATCTGTGAACGTCTGATCCGCGATCCCGGCAATAAAATATATGTACTGGTGCGGGCCGGTTCGGAAGAAAATGCCGCGTCCAGGCTGAAGGCCTGCTGGCAGCATTCCGCGGAACTTGTACGAAGCATCGGCATGCAGGTATGTCCTGTGACGGGAGATTTCACAAAGCCCGGGCTGGACCTTCAGGCAGACACAGCGAGGACGCTTCAGGAGACCGTAACCTGCGTATACCACAGCGGCGCCGAGATCGCGTTCCAGAAGGATGAAGAGGCATTTGTCTCCGCAAACGTAGCCGGCACAGCCAATATGCTTGCTTTCGCGTCCGGCATACGTAAGCTCCGCCGTTTTATCCATATCTCGACGGCCTATGTGGCAGGTCAGACCCACGGGCGTATCCCTGAGGAAGCGACATCAGCGGACAGCTTCAACACTCTTTATGAAAAGAGTAAGGCAGAAGCGGAGCGTCTGGTGCGTGCGTCCGGACTTCCCTATGTGATCTGCCGCCCGGGCATGATCGTGGGTGATTCCCGCACCGGCAGAGTGAAGTCCTTTAACACGATTTACTATGTTCTGAAGCAGCTGCTCCTGGGGAAGCTTCCTCTGATTCCGACAGGCTCTGAGGCCAGGCTGAACCTGGTCCCCGTGGACTATGTGGCGGATGCGGTCTGCCGGATCGGCGCAGCGGAGGGCACTGACGGAAAGATCTTTCATCTCACCTGCCCGAAGGCGATGCAGCCGGCGGCAGAAGAATTGACTGAACATGTCAGAAAGTGGGCCAAGGCTGAGCTGCAGCTGGATATTCCGAAACCGCTTTTTATTCCGTTAAACATTCTTCAGAAAGCGGGACTGAGCCACAACAGGAAGACAAAAGGAAGAAAGAAGGATACACTTTCAAATCTGCTGACTCTGCTGCCTTACTTTTATGACGACCGGGAGTTTGACCGGACGAATACGGATGCCGTTGCGGGGCCTTATGACCTCGACTGGCATGACTACATCGATAAACTGCTGGAGTTTGCCTGCCGGAAAAACTTCATGCGGCAGACAGGCGATACGGTATTCCGTCAGGCGATGGTCCGCCGCCAAAGCCGGCGGTATCCGGTCACCTATTATGACGTGGGTGCCGATAAGATCACAGCGGTGACGGGTGAGGAAGCAAACCGCCGTATCCTGAAGATCCGGGACGCGCTCTGGGCGCACGGGATCCGTAAGGGGGACCGCGTGGCACTCACCGGGATCAACTCCGTGGATTACATGACCCTGGAACAGGCGATCGGGCTCATCGGCGCGGTCAGCGTTCCACTCTACTATACGACACCTGCCGCGGAGATAGATCTGCTGCTTGACCGCAGCGGCGCGAAGTGGTTCTTTGTGGGTGACAAAAGGATCATGGAAAAGGCGGCAGGCCTGACTGCAGATGTGAAGATCGTGGCGTTTTCTGTGGCCGATGTTTCTGCAAACGAAAGAGTTATGCCATGGGAGACATTTCTTGCAAAAGCTGTACAGCCGGCACCGGAACAATATCCGGACCCGGATGATCTCGCGACGATCCGTTATACCTCCGGTACCACAGGTGAACCGAAAGGCGTCATGTTCAGTTTCGCGCAGCTTGCGTGGATGGGCGAGGTCATGACTGCGCTGCTTCCCTGGACAGACCGGAACCGTTCCATGCGCTATCTCTCGTTCCTTCCCTTAAGTCATGTGGTGGAAGGGATTCTCGCTTCCTACGCGCCTTATTACATGCTCGCAAAGGTCGATTATTATTATCTCAATGATTTCGGAAGCCTTCAGGATGCATTGCCGAAGGTGCGGCCCACTGTCTTTTTCTCTGTGCCGAGATTCTATGAAAAGGTCTGGGACCAGCTGATGAAAACGGGCCCCGGACAGAAGTGGACCGGGATGGAAGACAATGCGGCAAGCAAGCTTCTGGGAAGAGTCCTGCGCCATGCGACGCTGAAAAAGGCAGGACTTGATGCTTGCAAGCAGCTGATCGTCGGTTCCGCACCGGTCAGTGAAACACTGCTCCGAAACTACAGACGCATCGGGATCGAGATCCATAACGCCTACGGCGAAACGGAAGCACCGCTCATCACCATCAACCCGAAGGGCGGAAACAGGATCCCGACCGTCGGAAAGCCTCTGCCGGAGACGACCGTGACTGCAGGACCGGATGGCGAGCTCTTTGTAAAAGGACCGCAGGTAACACTCGGATATTACGGTCTCAAGTCGGATACGGTATGTGACGGCGTGCTTAGGACCGGCGACCTCGGGAGCGTGGACGCGGACGGTTATGTCACGCTTCACGGAAGGAAAAAGGATATGATCGTCACTGCCTATGGCAAGAACATAAGCATTCCCAAGATCGAAGGAAGGCTGAAGGATATCCCCGGCGTATCGGAAGCGGTCCTCATCGGTGAGAACCGGCCGTACTGCACGGCGCTTTTATGGCTGGAGAGCGGAACATCCGCTGAAAGCGGAGATGAGGATACCGGGGCAAAGGATAAGATGCAGGTACAGTCACGGCAATGGCTTGAAGAAGCCATCCGTAAGATGAATGAGGAACTGTCCCATCCGGAGCAGATCCGGCGTTTTACCATCATCGAGGATCCCCTGCGCATTGAGGCCGGTGAACTGACACCCAACCTCAAGGTAAAACGGGCCAATGTAGAAGAACACCTGAAAGAACAAATTGAGGCAATGTACCGGTGATACTATGAAGCTGAAAACAACGATCATGAAAAAGATCCTGAATACAGCGGCGGAAAAAACGCCCGGCCTGTTCAGACGCATCGAGCTGCAGGTACTTTGCAATCTCGCGGCGGATACCTTCGGCCAAAAGAGAACACGTGTCTGGACGCTGACCTCGAAACGGGGCCTGCAGGCGTATGCGGCATTTACAGTGCGCTGCATGGAAGAAACGCCTGTGGACAGGGCGACGTTATACAGATCGGCATACAGGCTTGGCAGGAAGATCAGGCGCGTGACAGGTTTCAGGGACGCTGATGATATCCGGAAACTGATCTTTCTGCTGTATCAAAACATCGGTATAGAGATGGACGGCAGGATTCCCGGTGTGATCAGAATACAGAAATGCTACTTCAGCCGCTGCTATTCACCTGCCCGGTGCAGGATGATGTCGGCTGTGGACGCGGGGATCATTGCCGGGATCTGCGGTGGAGGAAAGCTTCATTTTACCAACAGGATCACGGAAGGATGTCCGCAGTGCAGGGCGTTTTTTGTAAAGGAGAAGACCGATGCATGAGAAAAAGACAGCCATCGTGATCGGCACGGGAGCCGGCGGTGCCATCGCCGCGAGGGAACTGCAGAAAAAGTATCAGGTAACGATCCTGGAGGCAGGAAAGGAATTCCGCCCGTTCAGCCTGTCGGTGAGGGGCATGGGAAAGCTCCGGAAGACCGGCCTTTTTCTGGATGAGCGGATGATCAGTATGCTTCTCCCGAACATGGTTATCGATAAGACAAAAGATATGGTACTGGTCCGGGGCAGGGGAGTCGGCGGAACAACGACTCTTGCGACCGGCAACGCACTTCGCTATGACGGCGCCTTAAAGCGGCTGGGGATCGACCTGGACCCGCAGTTTGAGGCCCTGGAGCGGGAGCTCCCGATTACGACCGATCATCAGAAGCACTGGACGGAGACAACAAAGCGGATGTTCCGCGTTTTCGAGGAAATGGGTCTCGATCCGGTTGTGACGCCTAAGTTCATGTATCCGGAAAAGTGTGTAGAATGCGGACACTGTGCGATCGGCTGCCCCACCGGCGCCAAGTGGGACACGAGGGCTCTCGTGCATGAAAGCGTACGCATGGGAGCGGAACTGGTCACGGACTGTACGGTCACGTCCCTGGAGATTAAAAACGGCGAGGTAAAGTCGGTCCATGCGAGACATAAGGGAAAGCCGGTCAGCTATACGGCGGATCTCGTCATCCTTGCCGCAGGAGGACTCGGAACGCCGGTCATCCTGCAGAACTCCGGCATTGCCTGCAAGGATACGCTGTTCGTCGACCCGGTCCTTTGCGTGGCAGGGTATCAGCCAGGTGCCGGGCAGGACCGGCAGCTGCTGATGCCCTTCATCAGCCAGCAGGACGGGTATATCCTCTCCCCATATATGGACTATCTGAGCTTCTTTTTCAATAAGCAGTGGAGATACCCGATGGACGGGCTCGTCAGCATGATGATCAAACTGGCGGATGAACCGGTCGGAAGGATCGACGGCCACAGGGTAGAAAAGAGCATGACCGGTCCGGACGATGAGCGCATGAAATCTGCCGTCGCAAAGTGCCGCGAGATCCTTAATAAGCTCGGCATCCCGGAAGAAAAGCAGTTTCTGGGCACGCTCAATGCGGGACACCCGGGCGGGATGCTGCCGCTCACTGCAGCTGAGAAGGATACCCTGCATCATCCTGCACTGCCGCAAAACCTTTATGTCGCGGACGCTACGATTCTGCCGGAGTCCATGGGAAATCCGCCGATTCTCACCATCATGGCGCTTGCCATGAAGATCGCGGAGCTAAAGAACTGATCTCATGTGAGCTGCTGAAATATCCGATCTGTCAAAATGACTGCGATTCCTGTGTGAACCGCCCCTTTGCCGGCAGATAAATGCCGACGGCGATCAGCAGTACCATAATTATTTCGAGCTTGATAATATCTTTAAATATAGTAATCTTATCAAAAAATAATCTTATCAAAAGGATCGGAGGGAAGAGATAGGCGATGTGTATCCTGGAGAATGAAGCTTTATTTGTTGAGATCGCCGATAAGGGCGCGGAATTGTGCAGAGTATGGGACAAAGAGGCGGGGATTGAACGTATTTGGAATGCGGATCCGACTATCTGGAATCGTTATGCACCGATCCTGTTTCCTTTTGTCGGAAAGGTAAACGGCGGGAAATATCGTCTGGGTGGCATGGAATATGAGATGAAAACCCAGCATGGATTCGCGCGCGATCTGGACTTTGTATGTGTGGAAGAAAGCAGGAATTCAGTGAGCCACGTCCTTACCGCTTCAGACGCAACAAGGCTGATCTACCCCTTTGAGTTTAAGCTTAAAGTGCGGCATTACCTGGATGAAAGCGATCCGCGCCATCTGCACATTGAATGGACGGTAAGCAATACGGGAACTGATCTGATGTATTACGCCATAGGCGGACATCCGGCCTTTCTCCCGCCCAAGGGTGTAAAAAAAGAAGACTGTTTCCTGGGCTTTCCGGGACAGAAAGAGCTTAAGTACATCAGCGTGGATCCCGCGGGCTTTGCCGTTCCGGATACAATTTACAGGCTGGAACCGGATAACTCTCTGGTCCCCTACGGCAGTTCGCTGCCGAACACCTGGATCTTTGAAGATCATCAGGTTTCAAAAGTTCAGATCGTCAGTCCGGACAAAACACCTTTTGTAACTGTCTGCTGTGAGGGATTTCCTATCCTTGCCGTCTGGGCAAATGCTGCCGGCCCCTTTATCTGTCTTGAGCCCTGGTTCGGACGTACGGATAATGAAGGCTTTACAGGAGAGATCAGCGAAAAAGCTTTCGAGCAGCAGCTCGGCCCGGGAGTGTCACGGCAGATCAACTGGAGCATTTTGTTTCATTGAAGCAGATCCCACGGCATATCATCTGTTTCGGAGCGTGAAAACCTACAAAAAAATCCTTATCTACGGCGGAAATGCCAAGATAAGGATTTTGCGGGTGGGTAAAGGGACTCGAACCCTCGGCCTTCAGAGCCACAATCTGACGCGCTAGCCAACTGCGCCACACCCACCATATTCAATTCGGACCGGCTGTGGTCATCGGTCTGACCCTTCCACAGTGATGATCCACGAACCAGAAGGGATTCGAACCCCCGACCCTGCGCTTAGAAGGCGCATGCTCTATCCAGCTGAGCTACTGGCTCACTCTCTGTCAGGGGATGTCTTCAATCGAAAGCTATCCCGACAGTGCTTATCTATGATAAACAACAATGCGCCTTTTGTCAAGTGGTTAATACATAAAATCACATTGAATTTAACTGTGAAAACAGGTATGATATGAACGCAAGGATCGCGGAAGCACGAAGTGCAAAACGATCCTGTTATATCGAGAAGAGCAACTGAAGTTGTTTACGGGAAAGAAGTTGTTTATGGGCAGCAGGACAGGAGGCATCATATGATCCTGACAGTTATTATAGAAAACAGCAAGATCTTTATCGGCGGTGCTGACCAGGATACCGGCCGTATCATATTTGAAGACTCCATTTCCTCTGACTTAAGGAAGACGACCGCGGAGTATACGATCATTATCAAGCAGCTGCTTGAGCTGCACGGCATGGGGCAGCAGGGCTTCGACGGCGGCATCATTTCTTCCTGCGTGCCTCCGCTTACCGACGTGATCCGACGGGTGCTTACGAACATGATCCACCGGGAGATCCTCGAGGTGGCTCCCGGTTTAAAGACCGGCGTTAACATCCGGACCGATGATCCGAGTGAACTCGGCGCGGATCTGCTGACGGCAGCAGCCGCAGGCATCCGGCATTACGGGGCACCGCTGATCCTCATCAATTTCGGAACAACGACCACGATCTCGGTCATCGACGAACATAAGGCATTCCGGGGCTGCATGATCACACCGGGCGTCCGCATGTCTTTCGACGGTCTCGCAAACAACACGGCATTTTTGCCGGATGTGGCGGCACACCGTCCCACGCGCCTGATCGGCAGCAATACCGCCGACAGCATGCAAAGCGGCGTTATCATCGGCATGGCGGCAATGGTCGACGGAATGATCGACCGGATCTGGGAGGAGACGGAACAGGACGCTGAAATCGTCGCTTCCGGAGAGTATGCCGGTCTGGTCGTGCCATACTGCAGGCACATGATCATGACGGATGAGCATCTTCTGATGAAGGGACTGATCGCGATCTACAACCGTAACAGCAGAACGCAGCATTAACAGAATAAAGTAATACAATGAAGAAATATACGAAATATATCAAACCCTATCTTTTTTTCTTTATCGTCGGCCCGCTTATGACGCTGACAGAGGTGTTCGGTGAGATCTGGATCCCTCGCCTGATGTCCATGATCATTAATACGGGCGTGGCGAATCACAACATCGCATATATCCTTCGGATCGGTCTCGTGATGCTCGGGGCCTGTATGCTCCAGGTAAGCACCGGCGTACTCGGCGGTTATTTTTCCGTGCGCGCAGCAGTGGGATTTACAGGAGATATCCGATCGGAGCTTTTTGCAAAGGTGCAGCAGTTTTCATTTGCAGACCTTGATGACTTTTCGACAGGATCTCTGGTGACGAGGCTGACCAATGATCTTCAGCAGATCCAGCAGATGGTTATGATGGGACTCAGGATGGCGCTCAGGAGCCCGGGTATGCTGGTCGGCGGCCTGATCATGGCGCTGACGCTGAACCGGGATCTGGCCCTGATCCTTCTTGTCGTCATTCCGCTTCTCGGTGTCAGCATTTTCCTGATCATGAAGACGGCGTATCCGCGGTTTACAAGGATGCAGACTGCGCTGGATGCCCTCAATAACGGAATCAAAGAGACGCTGACTAACGTACGCGTGGTGAAGTCTTTCGTCCGGGAGGATCATGAACAGGATAAGTTCGAAGGACTGAACGGTGATTTAAAGCAGAGAACTCTCGATGCTTTGAATACGGTCATTTTCATGATGCCGGTCATGACCTTTTTTATGAACCTTACGGCGATTGCCGTCGTCTGGTTCGGCGGAAACCGGATCATAGCGGGACGCATGCTGGTGGGTGATCTGACGGCATTTATTACCTATGTGACGCAGATCCTGATGTCGCTCATGATGCTGGCGATGATCATCCTGCAGTCCGCACGTTCAATGGCCTCGTTTAAGCGTGTTTCCGAGGTTATGGATTTTGTGCCTGATCTGGATGACCGGAACGCGGCAAGGAAAGATAAGGAAGTGGAAAGCGGCAGGATCGAGTTTAAGGATGTGAGTTTCTCCTATCCGGATGAAAACCGTATCGAGGATGATGAGACGACCTCCGTGGCGATGCCTAAGGCGGGCACGGGTATGGAGGCGAGGCACGGAGCCGGCAATGACGGCGAAGATTTTTCTGTCCTGCAGCATATCTCCTTTACGATCGAACCGGGCGAGACCGTGGGTATACTCGGCGCGACCGGCTGCGGCAAGACATCCCTCGTGCAGCTGATCCCGCGGCTCTATGACGCGACGGAGGGCGCGGTGCTGGTGGATGGCGTGGATGTGCGCGATTATTCCCTGGAAAACCTGAGGGAAGGCGTGGGCATGGTCCTGCAGTACAACACGCTCTTTACGGGCACGATCGCGGAGAACTTAAGATGGGGCAATGAAGACGCTACCGATGAAGAGGTACGGAAATATGCGGAGTACGCCCAGGCTGACGGTTTTGTCTCTTCGTTCAAGGATGGCTATGATACGATGATCGAACAGGGCGGCACGAACGTTTCCGGCGGACAGAAGCAGAGGCTATGCATTGCAAGAGCTCTTTTGAAAAAGCCGAAGATTCTGATTCTGGATGACTCGACTTCTGCTGTGGATACGGCGACAGAGCGGATGATCAATGCGGCATTCGCAAACGAACTGAAGGATACGACCAAGCTGATCATCGCCCAGAGAATCGGTTCCGTGAAGGATGCTGACCGCATCATTGTTATGGACGATGGAAAGATCGTCGACATCGGTAAGCACAATGAACTGATCGGACGCTGTCACGAATATCAGGAGATCTACTACAGCCAGGTTGAAAGAAAAGAGGAGGTGCCGGCATGACCCGTAAGGAAAAACTGACAGCTTCTCTCGAAAGAAGATACGGAAAGCGTGTGGCTGCAGGCGGGCGTGGCGGCGGACCCGGCGGAAATGCCGCCAGGGCAAAAGGCAAGCCCGCAAATGTCGGCAAGACGATCCGGAGACTCATGGTCTATGTCATGAGGGAAAAGGCGAGACTCGCAGGCGCAATCATCTGCGTGCTGATCTCCACCCTTTCCTCCCTGGCGGCTTCCTATATGCTGCGTCCCATCATCAACACGTATATCGTTCCAGTGGACGGCAGCAGGGGTGACCCGGCAGGCCTCTTCAGGGCACTTCTTGTGATGTTCGCGGTCTATATGGCGGGCATCGTGGCGACATATCTGCAGGCACGGTTACTTACGAGAGTCGGACAGAACAGCCTGCAGCGTATGAGGGAAGATCTTTTTGCACATATGCAGGAGCTTCCGGTCAAGTTTTATGATACAAATACCCGCGGCGACCTGATGAGCCGCTTTACGAATGATATCGACAACGTCGGAAACATGCTTTCCTCGACGCTGATCTCGGTCTTTACTGCAGCACTCACATTGGCCGGAACGTTGGCGCTGATGCTTTATACCAACGTGACTCTGACGATCGTCACGGTACTTGTCGTTCCGCTTATGCTGATGGCTGTACGGAGGATTGCAGGCGCATCCGCGAAGTATTACGCGATGCAGCAGTCTTCGCTCGGCCAGCTGAACGGGTATATCGAGGAATCCATCACCGGACAGAAGGTCATCAAGGTTTTCAATCACGAAGGCACGACGATGGAGGAGTTTAACATTCTCAACGAAAAGCTGAAGGCGCACCAGATCAAGGCGCAGTTCTTCGGTGGTCTGATGGGACCTGTCATGAACTGCTCTACGCAGCTTACATATACACTGACGTCTGTCGTGGGCGGTATTCTTTGCGTGGCAAGGGGATTTGACATCGGCGGCTTAACGGTGTTCTTAAACTACTCGCGCCAGTTCGGACGTCCGATCAATGAGATCGCCATGACGACAACTGCTATCTTCTCGGCACTTGCAGGCGCGGAGAGAGTCTTTGCCATCCTGGACGCGGAGCCGGAGACACCGGATGACGCGGATGCCTATGTGCCGCAGCCTATGCGCGGTGATGTGGTCATGGAGCATGTGAGCTTCGGCTATAACGAAGACCATATGGTGCTGAAGGATATCAATCTCTATGCCCACCCCGGTCAGAAGATCGCCTTTGTCGGTTCCACCGGTGCCGGCAAGACGACCGTCATGAACCTGCTCCCGCGTTTCTATGATGTTAAGAAAGGGTCCATCACGATTGACGGTGTAGAGATCCGGCATTACAATAGGGATGAACTGCGGAAAAATATCGCCATGGTCCTGCAGGAGTCCCATCTCTTCAGCGGAACGATCATGGAGAACATCCGCTATGGCCGTCTGGATGCCACGGATGAAGAGGTCATTGAAGCCGCGAAGACCGCTTCCGCGGACGCTTTTATTCGTCATCTTCCCAAGGGCTACCAGACAGAGATCGACGGCGACGGCTCCAACCTGTCCCAGGGGCAGCGGCAGCTGCTGAACATCGCGCGGGCTTCGGTGTCCCGTGCCCCGGTGCTGATCCTGGATGAAGCAACATCTTCGGTCGACACGCGCACCGAGCAGCTGATCAATGAGGGCATGCATCACCTGATGGATAACCGTACGACCTTCGTTATCGCGCACCGCCTCTCCACAGTCCGTGATGCCAATGCTATCATGGTCCTGGAGCATGGCGAGATCATTGAACGCGGCACGCATGAAGACCTTCTCGCGATGAAGGGCAGGTACTACGAGCTCTATACCGGAAAGGCGGAACTGGACTGAATGCGACTGCTTTACTGCTGACACTGAGTCCAGGCAGCAGGGCGCCGTTCGCTTCAAACAGTCCTCGGATGCCAATGGCATCCTGCGGAACTCGCTCGGCGGCATCCATGCTGCCTGTACAGAAAACTGCAATATATCCGTATGATTTCCGAGTTACTCCGTAAAAAGTTTAAAGACAAATTTATCGAATCATTAAGCGCAGTATGGCCGATGCTGGCGATCGTGCTCGTTTTGAGCTGCACGATCGCTCCCATTCCTTCGGGCACCATGCTGTGCTTTTTGTTTGGTACGGTCTTTCTGATCGTCGGCATGATGTTCTTTACACTCGGCGCCGAGACGGCGATGTCCCCGCTCGGCGAAAAGGTCGGAAGCACGATCACGAAGCGGCGCAGCCTGCCGATCCTTGTCGGCGTTGCGTTTCTGATCGGTTTTATCATCACGGTCGCAGAACCGGACCTCCAGGTGCTGGCGAACCAGGTGCCGGCCGTGCCCAACATGACGCTGATCTTTTTCGTGGCAGGGGGCGTCGGCATTTTCCTTGTCATCGCGCTTTTGAGAATCCTGTTCGGCATTGCGCTGAACCGGCTCTTTATCATTTTTTATGCGGCGGTTTTCCTGCTCTCGATATTTGTGCCGAAGGATTTTCTGGCGGTCGCATTTGACGCGGGCGGCGTGACGACAGGGCCGATGACGGTCCCCTTTATCATTGCGCTCGGCGTCGGTGTTTCCGCGATCCGAAGCGACCAGCATGCGGGCAATGACTCCTTCGGTCTGGTTGCACTCTGCTCGGTCGGGCCGATCATTGCGGTCATGATCCTCGGTATTTTGTACGGCGCAGGCTCCGGGACTTATACAGCGCCGGTGGTGCCGGATGTATCGGATTCGACGGCGCTGGCACTGCTTTTCGGCGTGGGGCTGCCGGAGTATGCACGGGAGATCGTTTTCTCCCTGTTTCCGATCCTGGTCTTCTTCATCATTTTTCAGATCTTCAGTTTTAAACTCCCGCACAACGATGCTGTAAGGATCCTGTACGGACTTCTCTATACTTATATCGGCCTTGTGATCTTCCTGACCGGCGTCAATGTAGGCTTTCTTCCGGCAGGCTATTACCTCGGGCAGATCCTCGCAGGGAGCGGTCATCCGTGGATCATTGTTCCAATCGCCATGGTCATGGGCTATTATGTCGTCAAGGCGGAGCCGGCAGTCTATGTCCTCAATAAACAGGTCGAAGAAATTACGGACGGCGGTATCAGCGCACAGATGATGGGGCAGTCGCTTTCCGTCGGCGTCGCGCTATCGCTCGGCCTTGCCATGGTGCGTGTTCTGACCGGGATCTCCATCATGTGGTTTCTGGTTCCCGGCTATGTGATCGCCATTGGCATCTCCTTTTTTGTGCCGAAGATCTATACAGCCATTGCCTTCGACTCGGGCGGCGTCGCCTCCGGTCCGATGACGGCTGCGTTTCTGCTTCCGTTTGCGCAAGGGGCGTGTCTCGCGGTGGGTGGCGATATTGTCCGTGACGCTTTCGGAATCGTGGCCATGGTCGCCATGACGCCGCTGATCACGATCCAGGTGCTTGGCCTCGTCTCTCAGATCCTTGGAAAGAGAAAGCCCAAGCAGACACCGGAGGAAGCATTCGATGTCTCGCAGCTGGATGACACCGCCATCATTGAACTTTGAATCATATTTGCCTGAATTATGAACGGATTATATATCATGCGGTCCATCACGGACCGGAAACAACTGCAAAGCTTTCTCAATGCTTTTGCCAAGCACAAAGCTGAGGTTACTGAAATCTCCCTTGCGTATGGGACGGCTGTCAGTGAGACGCTTTCAAAACTCGGCCTGGAGGCTTCGGAAAAGGCGATCACCACGTCGTTTGTGACCTGGGAGACCTGGAAGGCGATCCGCTATGAACTGGAGCGGCGCCTCGGGATCGATCTGCCGGGCGGCGGGATCGCCTACATTATCCCTTTGAGCAGTATCGGCGGCTTGAAACAGATGAAATACCTGTTCGGTGAGCAGGAGATCCGCCGGGAGGAGGAATCGGTTTTGAAGGATACGAAATATGAATTGCTGACAGTGGTCTCCAATATCGGATACAGCAACCTGGTCATGGACGCCGCAAGAGAGGCCGGAGCCGGCGGCGGTACGGTCGTACATGCCAGAGGCACGGGCGTCCAGGGATCAGAGCGCTTCTTCGGAGTACAGCTTGCGAGCGAGAAGGAAATGATCTATATCGTCGTGCGCAGCAGTGAAAAGAATCGGATCATGCAGGCAATCATGGAGAGGGCCGGCTTACATACCCGCGCGCAGGCAATCGCGTTTTCGCTGCCGGTCACGGAAGTGGCGGGCATGCGTCTCGCGGAAATGAATGAAGCGGAGGACCGGGAGTCAGAGACTGCCGGGAGTGAAAACAGATAGGGAAATATTAAAAAAAATGTTAGCAATCATACTTGACGAGTGCCAGAAAAAGAGTTATAACAGGTGCGAAAAGAGAAACCGCTGATGCGTTGCATAAGATGAAGACGGATCAGCCATAAGAAATTTACAACTTAGCAAAACCTGTTCTGATCATTCGGAATTTGAAGGCTGTTAAGCGAATCGTTGATGGAGGTATAAATCATGGATACTTTACAGGCGGAACGCAGAGACATGTCTGTCAAAAGCCAGCAGCTGAAAAGAGATGGATATGTTCCCGGTTCTCTGTGCGGTCATGAAATCAAGGGCTCAATCCCCTTAAAGATCGAGAGGAAGGAACTCGAGCGCGTACTGAAGGATAACAAGAGAGGCGCGCGTCTTACCCTGATGCTGGATGGTAAGTCCTGCAATGTTCTGATCAAGGATTATCAGTACAACTCAATGAAGCGCTGCTACAACCAAATCGACCTGCAGGCGCTTGTCAGCGGTGAGATGGTGCAGTCAGTTGCAAAGGTTGAGATCCTCAACCGTGATGATGTGAAGGAAGGCGTTCTGCAGCAGGAACTCGAAGAGATCCACTACAGCGCTCTGCCGGAGGATCTTGTAGACAAGATCGAGATCGATGCTTCCGGTCTGAAGCTGGAGGAAAAGGTCTGCGTCGGCGATCTGGAGATGGCTAAGAACCCGAAGATCCATCTGCATACGGATCCCCAGGCGATCGTCGTTGTCGTATCAAGAGTACATAAGGGAGCGGCAGAGGAGACAGCTGAAGCTGAGGAAACTGCTGAGGCAGAGGCCTAAGGCTATAAAAGAACATGAACCAGTCCGGGAAATTGCTCTGAACACGGGCTTCGGAGCCTGAACTTCCCTGTTTAATAATTCACTTAAAGCAAAAGAGAAATTCCACAACTAGCTTCTGACGAAGCTCAGACAAGTGGAATTTCTCTTTTTCGTGAATTCTCAAACTATGGGGAAGTTAGAAGGCTCCTGCAGATTGTTTCCGGAGCATGTTTTTCGGACAGACTCCCCGGGTATGTTTTCCGTGTATTCAGCCCTCCGCCGGTGCTTCTGCTGCGGTTTCCTTGTCGCCATCTTCCTCAAAGCTGTTTAAGAACTTCTCAACGGAAACAAGCTTGACACAGAGCGTAAAAAGGTTCATTGCGGAGCGAATCTCATCCTCGCCCGGGAAAGACGGTGCGATACGTATGTTCTTGTCTTCCGGATCTATGCCGTAGGGGAAGGAAGCGCCTGCCGGGGTCATCTTGACGCCTGCCTTTTTCGCGTAAGCGACGATCTGCTTCGCGCAGCCCGGAAGGGAATCAAAGGAAATGAAGTATCCGCCGCAGGGCTTGGTCCAGGTACCGACATTGAGCTCACCGAGTTCCTTCTCGAGGATATCCTCGACGATCTCAAACTTCGGACGCATGATATCGGCATGCTTGCGCATATGTTCTACAACGCCGTGGATGTCCTTGAAGAAGCGGACATGACGGAGCTGGTTTACCTTGTCGTGACCGATGGTCTGGACCTGCAGGCAGGCCTTGATATCCTGGAGGTTGTTGAGGGAAGCGGCACACATCGCAATACCGGATCCGGGGAAGCTGATCTTGGAGGTCGAAGCGAACTTGTAGACAAGGTCCGGGTTGCCGGCTCTCTTACACTCCGCAAGGATCTCGATCAGGTGATCCTGGTGATGGTCATAGAGGTGATGCACGGTGTATGCATTATCCCAATAGATACGAAAGTCGGGTGCTGCCGGCTCAAGGCGCGCAAAACGTCGGACCGTCTCATCGGAGTAGGAGTTGCCGGTCGGGTTGGAATACTTCGGCACGCACCAGATACCCTTGATTGCGTCGTCTTCGCTGACGAGTTTCTCGACCATATCCATGTCGGGACCGGTGGGCAGCATCGGTACATTGATCATCTCGATGCCGAAGTACTCACAGATCTTGAAATGTCTGTCATAGCCCGGCACAACACAGAGGAACTTGACCTTCGGCAGCTTGCACCAGGGAGTGAAGCCCATGACGCCCTTGGAGTAGCTGCGGCTGATGAAGTCGAACATGACGTTGAGGGAGGAGTTGCCAAAAATGATGACATTATCCGGGTTGACCTCCAGGATGTCGGCAAGCAGTTCCTTGGCCTCGGTGATGCCGCCCAGTACGCCGTAGTTGCGGCAGTCGGCGCCGTCCTCGCAGGTCATGTCCATCTGGGAGTTCATGACATCCATCATGCCCATGGAGAGATCCAACTGTGCCGGTGAGGGCTTGCCTCTGGACATGTCGAGGCTCAGTGCCGCATAGCGGTACTTCTTGTACTGTTCTTCCAGCTGGCGGTGCTCTTCTAAGAGTTCCTGCTTTGTCATCTCGGAATAAGCTTTCATTTCTCGTTCTCCTTTTTTGCTGCTGCCAATGTCGTCCCGCCGTGGACGTCCTGTCAGGATGTCACGGTTTGTCCGCGGACAACATTGCGTATATAAATAAGTGATTATACTTTGCCAGTTTAAACTACTATTAAGGTAAAAGTATAGCATTCATGCGGCCTGACCGCAACGAGTATGTGTTCTTCTCCATAAGAGAAATTTTACGGGAAATGGCGCAAAAATTTGGGAATTCTTCCTAACAGACGGTGATCGTCAGCATTTTAAGGGTGTGAAAACGGCTGCCCGCAAGGGTGGAAACAGCGTATACACAGACGTATGTAAACCACAAGTTCTATGGAATTAGAACAAAGCGAAACACAATGTATGGCTTGATTATAACCTTTAAATCTTCTATACTCAAAGTGGTACTATGCGCCGGGCGGATTCGATCCCGGATCAGGATCCAACAGGGCCTAATAGACCTGCACGGCGAAGGAACCATACGGCATCAGCAGAAGATGCCGGGAACCAACATTGATATAAGGATGTGTACATGGAAAACGATAAAGCAAAGCTTGGCCGCATCAAGGAACTGATCGACCAGCTCAATGAGGCGCGACTTGTCTACTATCAGAAGGGCAGAGAGATCATGCCCAATATTGAGTATGACCGTCTGTTTGACGAGCTTGTGGATCTGGAGAAGGAAACGGGCATTGTTCTGGCCAATTCGCCGACGCAGAACGTCGGATACGAGGTCGTCTCGGAACTCCCGAAGGAACGTCATGAGAGTCCGATGCTTTCACTCGATAAGACCAAGTCTCCGGAAGACTTAAAGGAATGGCTGAACGGAAAAAAGGGCGTCTTAAGCTGGAAGCTTGACGGCATCACCTGTGTCGTCACTTACGAGGGCGGCTCTTTAGTCAAAGCAGTCACCCGCGGCAACGGTGAGATCGGCGAGGTTGTGACCGGAAACGCACGCTTCTTCGAAAATCTGCCCGGGCAGATCCCGTTCAAGGGCAAGCTCATCATCCGCGGCGAGGCGGTCATCAGCTACAGTGACTTTGATAAGATCAACGAGGAGATCGCGGATACCGCTGCGAAGTATAAGAATCCGCGTAACCTTTGTTCCGGTTCCGTACGGCAGCTGGATCCCAGTGTGACCGCGGGGCGGCATGTGCATCTGATCGTCTTCACGCTGGTAAGCTGTGAGGGAACGGAAGCCGCGCCGGAGGTTCCGGACTTCCATAACTCCTTTGCGGCACGCTTTGACTGGCTTGAGAAACAGGGCTTTGAAGTTGTGGAGCATGTCTTTACAGATGCTTCGACGATCGATGCCGATATCAACCGCTTTAAGGAAAAGATCCCGACCTACGATATCCCGTCGGACGGACTGGTACTTGCATTTGAGGACGTGGCTTACGGGGAGAGCCTTGGACGCACAGCCAGATTCCCACGTCATTCCATCGCCTTTAAGTGGCAGGATGAACTGGCGGAGACAGTGCTGAGGGAGATCGACTGGTCAGCGTCACGCACGGGTCTCATTAACCCGGTGGCGGTATTTGATCCGGTGGAGCTTGAGGGAACGACCGTGACGCGCGCAAGTGTGCATAACGTCAGCATCGTGGAAGAACTGGAGCTCGGCATCGGCGATCACATCACGGTCTACAAGGCCAACATGATCATCCCGCAGATATCCGATAACCTGACCCGCAGCGGCAACCTGGAGATCCCGAAGATGTGTCCCGTTTGCGGCGGTGCAACGGAAGTGCGCAGGGATGGCAACGCGACTCTTTTGTATTGTACAAACCCTGACTGCCCCGCAAAGAAGGTCAAATCCTTTGCGCAGATGGTCAGCCGGGACGCACTCAATATTGACGGCCTTTCAGAAAAGACGCTGGAAAAGCTCCTCGGGGAGGGCTTCATTCATCATTTCGCGGATCTCTTCCGTCTGGAGGAGCACCGCGCAAAGATCGCGGAACTGGAGGGCTTCGGCGATAAGTCTGCAGACAATCTGATCGCCGCGGCTGAGAGAGCTTCGGAAACGGATCTTTTCCGTCTGATCTACGGTCTCGGTATTCCGGGCGTCGGACTTGCGGGTGCAAAGCTGATCGCGCGGACCTTTGGCAATGATCTCGGGAAGGTCATGGGCGCGGACGCGGAAAGCCTGATGGAGATCGAAGGGATCGGACCGGTGCTTGCGGACAACTTTGTAAAATTCTTTAAAAACGAATGGAACCGGGAAGAGACGAAGAAACTTGCGGAGCAGCTGCATTTCCGTGCGGCGGAGACCGGAGCGGATTCAGCCGCGGAGGCGTCGGCATTTGCAGGAAAAACCTTTGTCATTACCGGCGACGTACATGTCTTCCGCAACCGGAGAGAAGTGACGGACCTGATCGAGTCCCTTGGCGGAAAGGCGGCAGGCTCAGTCTCCGCAAAGACGGCCTATCTGATCAATAACGACATATTGAGTGGGTCGTCTAAGAATAAAAAAGCAAAAGAACTTGGTATTCCCATCATAACCGAAGAAAATTTTATAGCAATGCTGCCGGAAGACAGAAGACCAAGCAGATCGGAGGAATGAAATATGTTTGAATCTATGAATGAAAGGCTGACATCTTACGGAGTGATCCCGGTTGTCGTATTGAACAAGGCGTCGAGCGCGGTACCGCTTGGCAGGGCGCTGATCGCAGGCGGCCTGAATCTCGCAGAGGTTACATTCCGTACGGAAGCGGCGGAAGAATCGATCCGCCTCATGTCGAGAGCATTTCCCGAAATGCTGATCGGCGCGGGCACGGTACTGACGATCGAACAGGTCGACCGGGCTGTCGCCGCAGGCGCGAAGTTTATCGTTTCTCCGGCCTTTGATCCGGAACTGGTGGATTACTGCATCAAGAAAGAGATCCCTGTCTATCCGGGCGTGGCAACACCGACGGAAGCGCTGATGGGCATCAAGCGCGGACTTACACTAATGAAGTTCTTCCCGGCGGAGCAGCTCGGAGGCATCAAAGCAATCAAAGCAATCTGTGCCGCACTGAAGGGAATCCGTTTCATGCCGACCGGCGGCGTTAACAAGGATAATCTCCGTAGTTATCTTGAAAGCCCGCTGGTTGCAGTCGCGGGCGGCTCCTGGATGGTAAAGAGCGCGATGATCGATGCGGGCGAGTTTGACCGGATCACAGCCCTCTGCAAGGAAGCGGTCGGCATCGTGGATGAGATAAGGTGTCCGGAACATTAACCTAAAGAGTCTAAGTGGAGGTTTGTATGGCTAAGATCGTTACGATGGGCGAGATCATGATGCGCCTGTCCACACCCAATCATGAAAGGATCATCCAGGCGGATGAGTTTGATGTATGCTATGCCGGCGGCGAGGCCAATGTTGCCTGCACGCTGGAAAACTATGGGCATGACACGGAGTTTGTGACTGCTATCCCGGCGAACCCGATCGGTGACGCGGCGGTGGCGGAACTCCGCAAGTACAATATCGGTACGAAGTTTATCGCGAGATGCGGAGACAGACTGGGTATTTATTTCCTCGAGTCAGGCTCCTCCGTGCGCCCGTCCAAGGTCATCTATGACCGCGCGCACAGCGCGATCTCCGAGGTCGGACCGGATATGTTTGACTTTGACTCGATCTTTAAGGACGCGGACTGGTTCCACTTTACCGGCATCACGCCGGCGCTCTCGGACAGCGCGGTCGAACTTGTCCGGGCTGCCTGCAAGGCCGCAAAGGCAGCGGGCGTGACGATCAGCTGCGACTTAAACTTCCGCAAGAAGCTCTGGTCCTCCGAGAAAGCGCAGAAGGTGATGACCAGGCTGATGGAGTATGTTGACGTCTGCTTCGGCAATGAAGAGGACGCGGACAAGGTGCTCGGATTTAAGCCTGCCAATACGGATGTCGTTAAGGGCGAGCTCAATCTGAAGGGCTACGAGGATATTTTCAACCAGATGTGCGACGCGTTCAGCTTCAAATACGTGATCTCATCGCTGCGGCAGTCTTACTCCGCATCCGATAACGGCTGGTCAGCCTGCGTCATGGACGGAAGGACCAGGGAATTCTATCATTCGAGGACCTATCATCTGACGCCGATCGTGGACCGCGTCGGCGGCGGCGACGCTGTTTCGGGCGGATTTATTGCAAGAATGCTCGAGGGAGCGGACATGAAGGATGCGCTGGAGTTCGCAGTTGCCGGTTCCGCGCTGAAAGCAACGATCCCGGGAGACTTCAACCATGTATCCCGCGAGGAGACGCTGGCGCTGATGGGCGGCGACGCATCCGGAAGAGTGCAGAGATAAGATCTGCCGGGAAAGGCAGCATTGACATAAGCGGATGTCCGGCAGAAAGACGGACCGCTTTGGGAAGGAGACGCAATGGACAAGAAGGCAATGTATAAACTGTCCTATGGCCTCTTTATCGTGACTACAGAGTACGACGGCAAGGTCAACGGATGTATCAGCAACACAGCCATGCAGGTGACGACCGATCCCAACAAGATCGTGATCGCGGTCAACAAATCAAACCTGACCCATGATCTCATGCTTGCGTCCAACAAGTTCAACGTGTCGATCCTGAGCCAGGACGCAGACTTTGAACTGTTTAAGCATTTCGGATTCCAGTCCGGCAGGGATGTCGATAAGTTCGCGGGCTTCACGGACTGTAAGCTGTCGGGTAACGGGCTTCCCTATATCACCCGGGGAACAAATGCCTGGCTTAGCTGTTGGATCGATCAGACGATCGATCTCGGTACGCATACGCTTTTCATCGCGTTTGTAACGGATATGGAGGTGCTGTCGGCCACGCCGTCCTGCACCTACGAATACTATCAGAGCGAGATCAAGCCGAAGCCGCAGAAGGTGGGAACAACGCCGGAAGGCAAGACCGTCTGGCGCTGCCGGATCTGCGGATATGAGTATGTCGGAGAGGAACTGCCGGCAGACTTTATCTGTCCGCTCTGCAAGCACCCGGCAAGCGACTTTGAGAAGGTCGTGGTTTGACCAATACTATAGAAGCTGAGCAATGGTTGAAGAAGTTTATAAAGGCATCTACCGGATCGGCGTTCCGCTGCCTGGCAACCCGCTGAAAGAACTGAACAGTTATTACCTTCCCGGTGACGAGAGGGATCTGCTGATCGATACGGGTTTTAATAAAGATGAATGCCGGGAGGCGCTGGACATCCTTGCCGCAGATCCCGGGTTGACCGCGTATGAGATCACATCCCGGATGAAATGGAAGATCCATGCGGACTCGTGGTCGGATTTCCCTGCAGCGCAGAAGTGGTTCGCGGTCGGAGAGTGCCTTTCGCATCTGGATCATCTGGTGCTGGAAGGGAAGGTATCGGTGAAGGAAACGGAAGAAGCGAGGTACTATTACAAAGTTTCAAACATATAAAAGAACAGATTGAACGAATTGCAAAGATCCATTTTGCAGCGCACAATGACCCCGGCCGACAGACGACAAGTCTGTCGGCCGGTTTGTTTTTAATGTAATGATTGACAGACAGGAAAAAAATTCATATAATTGTAATATAATCATATAATAATATGAAACGGATTTTGAATTGCATAGTCATGCAATCAATATTAGATGGAATGAAATGAATGAAGGAGTTCAAAACATGATCAGAGATTTTAAAGAGCTGGCTGCTGCAGTTGAAGCCATGACCGCAAAGTCACGGCTGGCACTTTGCTGTGCGGAAGACGAGCACGCGCTGGAGGCGGTCGCGACTGCCGTCCGCAAAGGAATGATCGAAGCCGTGCTGATCGGCCAGCCGGATAATATAGAGAAGATACTCAGCGACATCCATGAAGATCCAAAGAATTACAGGATTATTGCGGCTGACGGTCCGGAAGAGGCTGTGCGCATTGCCGCGGACATGGTTCGTGACGGCGAGGCCGACATTATCATGAAAGGAAAAATGCAGACCTCCGATCTGATGCGGAATGTTCTGAAGAAGGAGAATGATCTCCGGGACAGTGCTGTACTTTCTGTATGCGGAAACTTTGTCCTGAAACAGTATCCGGAAGGATATGAGCCGCGTATCATCTCCGTCACGGATCCGGCGCTCAATGTGCATCCGACGCTCAAACAAAAAGAAGCGATTCTTAAAAACGCGCTCCGCCTGAGAAAAGCGATGGGCGAGTCTGATACCAGGGTGGCTGTGATCGCGGCGAACGAGCAGGTTTCGCCCAAAATCTCCGAGACGGTAGAAGCGGATGCGCTTAAACAGATGAATATCCGGAGAGAGCTTGAAGGATGTACGGTGGAAGGCCCGATCTCGCTGGACCTTGCGCTCTTTCCGGCAGCAGTGGCTGTTAAAGGTTATGAAAGCCCAGTTGCGGGCAATGCCGACCTTCTCCTGATGCCTGATCTGATCAGTGCCAACATTCTCGCGAAGAGTATTACAGACCTGGCGGGAGGAGAGACCGCGGGTATCGTTTTAGGCGCGAAGGTGCCAATCGTGCTGGTCTCCAGAGCCTCGGCTGCATCGGATAAGTTTAATTCGATCGCGCTTGCAGCCTATGTGGCGCCGAATTACAGAAAATCCTGAAGAAAGGAAACGGGTCTGATGGGACCCAGGCAATAAAAATGAAAATACTGACAATCAATCCCGGCTCAACGTCGACAAAGGTGGCTTTGTTTGAAAATAACAGCGGCGTGCCTGAACCCGTATTTCAGAAAAATGTTTCCCATGACGCTAAGGATCTTGCAGCATATAAAACGGTCAGTGACCAGCTGCCTTACCGAAAGGAAGCAATTCTCGCGGCAATGAGAGAAAACAGAGTTGCGCTTGATTACATCGATGCGGTCGTCGGAAGAGGCGGCGGGTTATTTCCGATGGAAGGCGGCACCTACGGGATCAATGCCGTTATGCTCGAGCATGCGCAAAAAGGCGCAAACGGCATCCAGCACCCGGCACAGCTGGGTCCGCAGCTCGCACATGCATTTGCAGAAGAATGCGGAGCGATGGCTTTCGTAGTAAATCCGCCGGATGTGGACGAGATTCAGGACGTGGCACGCATGACCGGTCTTAAAGGGGTGTACCGGATGGTGCATCTTCACGCGCTCAACCTCAAGGAGACTGCGATCCGCCATGCGGAATCAATGGGTAGAAACTATGAAGACTGTAATTTCGTCGTCTGCCATATCGGAGGAGGAATATCTGTCTCTGCACATCAGCACGGCAGAATGATCGACGGCTATGACATCGCCGGCGGAGAAGGCCCGATGACGCCCACGAGAAGCGGCTCGGTCTCCGTCGCAAATCTTCTCAACTATATGCAGGGAAAGGATCCGGAGTCAGTCCGGAGTGTCAGCACAAAGAGCGGCGGTTTTGTTTCTCATCTCGGAACATCGGACGCGCTGGAAGTGATCAGGAGAGCGGAAAGCGGGGACAGGTATGCAGCTATGGTCTGGGAGTCCATGATCTACCAGATCTGTAAATGTATCGGCTCCATGGCGGCAGTACTCGGCGGACAGGTCGACGGGATCCTGCTTGGAGGCGGAATGGTACACTCGGAGGATCTGGTCAAAAAGATCCGGCAGCAGTGCGAATGGATCGCTCCGGTCACTGCATATCCCGGGGAGTTTGAAATGGAAGCCATGGCAAGCGGCGCGATCCGCGTGATGACGGGCAGGGAAAAAGTAAAGGAATACACCGGCAAACCGGTCTGGACCGGATTTGACTTTGCCAGTTGACCGCAGTGCGCGGCAGGAGCGAATGCTGACTGATCCGTGAGAAAGCAAAAGAAGGCAGGCAAAATAATAAAACCGCAGGAAGCAACATATGTTCCTGCGGTTTTTGCTTAGATGAAACAGTTGGGAATACTCCGGGTTTACTGCGCGCTGCTCAGTGCATGAAACTGACGGATAGTCTGCAGATGCTTTTCCATTATCTTGTAGGCGCGGTCACCGTCACCCTGCATGATCGCCTCGGCGACCTCAAGATGGTGGTCTTTAAAGGTCTGACGGCTCTTTGCGGCATTGGGGTTGTCTCCGGAAAGCATGTTATGGCGGTTTAACTCCATCGAGGACATCTCGGTGATCGAAAGGATCAGCCATAGAAACTCATTGTGGCTTGCCTTGGAGATGAACTGGTGCAGATCGCGGTCCAGCTCGCTGATGCGCTCGTTCTGGGCTTCACTGCCCTCATAGTGCTCAATCTCCTGCTGATATGCCTGTGCAGTCTGCAGGATCTCCTCCTTCTGGCGCTGAGAACCCTGGAGAGCGGCCTGACGTGCCGCTTCCGGCTCCAGGAGCGCCCGGACATCGATCACCTGGGACTGGGAGACATTTTCCAGAACGGCGTAGTTGAACATCATGCGTCCGAGGATGTGGGGATCGCACTGGGAGGTGACATAGGAACCGCCGCCCTGCTTTGCTTCGAGCAGTCCGACCGTACGGAGCGAGCAAAGTGCCTCGCGAAGCGGGATACGGCTGACGCCGAGAAGGTCGGAAAATTCCTGCTCCGTCATCAGCTTGTCGCCCTTTTTCAGCTTTTTATCCTCGATCTGGTTCAGGATGTAGTCGACGATCATCTGGCTGTAGTTTTGTTTATTCATAAGGCTCATGGTGCATATCTCCTATAGGAGGCAGCCTCGCTGACTGCCTCCGGCATTTGCTGTATTTTATATGACAAATTATAAAAGATAGCAACGGATAATGCAAGCATGAATTTCCGGGAGCATGCCATTGAAATGATTGAAATTATAAGCTGAGCAGTATGATTTTGGCTGGCATGATAAAGTATTTTTGCTGTACAAAAGGAATATAATATTGACATTTTAGTAATAATATTATAAGCTTGTATTACAAATAATGAATGGGCAGGGCATACTTATGAATTATCCATTGTTGTTTTCGAAATCTAAGATCAATCAGCTGGAGCTAAAGAACCGTCTGGTTATGACTCCGATGGGGTGCGGCCTGGCAAACGAGGACGGGACCGTTACCGACGAACTGATCGCATACTATGAGGAAAGAGCACAAGGCGGGGCGGCGCTGCTTTATACGGAAGTCGCCTGTGTCAATGATATCCATGGCAGACGTTCCAAAAGGCAGATCGGCCTCACGAATGACAGCCAGATCCCCGGACTAAAGAGACTCACCGACACGATCCACCGTTATGACTGTAGGATCTTTACACAGCTTCTGCATCCCGGCGTGATCACTTCCAATGCTGCAAATGGCGGGAGAGAACTCCCCGGTCCGAGCGGTGTTACATCGAAGTTTTTGAGACAGAAGGCCAGAGCCTTTTCAGTCGAGGAACTGCACGCACTCGTCGGAGATTATGCGTCAGCTGCAAAACGCGCGAAGGAAGGCGGTTTTGACGGAGTGGAGATCCATGCGGCCCATCATTATCTGCTTCATGAATTTTTAAGTCCGTATTTTAACAAGCGTGAGGATGAATACGGTGGCTCATTTGAAAACCGTATCCGTCTCCTGCTGGAGATCACGGATGCTGTCAGACAGGCGGTGGGACCGGACTATCCGGTAACTGTCCGGCTTTCCGCGGAAGACTATATGGGCAATGAAAGCTACCATCTGGACGAAATGCTTCAGCTCTGCCGGATCCTGGAGAAACACGGTATCGACGCCATCAGCGTAACCGCAGGCGGCACCGAAAACGGCAGGTCACATTCGCTGGAACCCGTGAGTTATCCCCAAGGCTGGCGCAGACATCTTGCGGGAAGTATCCGGAAAATGGTTTCTATCCCGGTCATTTCAACGACGGTCATAAGGGATCCTGCCTATGCGGAGAGCCTGCTTGCGGACGGATATATGGACTTTATCGGTATGGGCCGGAGCTTTCTTGCAGATCCGCAGTGGCCGAAGAAAGCGAAGGAAGGCCATCCGGAAGATATCCGCAGATGCATCTCCTGCATGCGCTGTATTGACCTCATTAAGAGCGGGCAGCCAATCGGATGTTCTGTTAATGCCGAATGCGGCAGAGAGTATATTATTGCACAGCACCGCGCGGCAAAGACCGGAGCCGGCGGAGGCATTGCACAGGTTGGCGACGGCCGTCTCTGCGTGATC
Organism: Lachnospiraceae bacterium; assembly: GCA_017455005.1. Classification (GTDB taxonomy): domain Bacteria; phylum Bacillota; class Clostridia; order Lachnospirales; family Lachnospiraceae; genus Avilachnospira. Next base: position 30,457 of record JAFTBX010000058.1, read on the forward strand.
GCTGGAGCAGGTGTTGCCGGTATGGAGTGCGCGAGGATCCTTGCAATGCGCGGATTCAAAGTCGTGGTATTTGAGAAAGAGGACCATATCGGCGGCCAGGTCTGGCTGGCAGGTCAGGCGCCGCATCAGGAAAAGATGCTGTGGCTCGTCGATCATTATGAAAAGCAGCTTGCGAAGCTTGGCGTAGAGATCCGGCTCAGCCATCCGGTGACCGCGGAAGAAGTGATGAAGCTGCATCCGGCACACATCATTGATGCAACAGGTTCATCTGCGTATTATCCGGAGACAGTGACCGGATGGGACAGCCCGCTCGTGACAACGCCGCCGGAGGTCCTTTCCGGAAGGTCCGGACTGGAAAACAGCAATGTTGTACTGCTCGGAACAGGACTCACGGCACTCGAGACAGCGGAGTATCTTGCAGAACGCGGAAATATGATCACGATCGTCGGTGAGTCGGAAACGGTATCATCCCGCGGCGGCAACAGTATTGTTATCGCAGACCTGCTGCGAAGACTTGATCTTTTCAACGCAGTCGTCATGAACTGCAGAAGGATCACAAAGATCGGTTGTGACCGGATCTTTTACGAACATACAAAGACCGGTATGCAGTTCGAGCTTCCCTGCGACAAGGTCGTGCTCTGCAAGGGCGTGCGTTCTGTCGGCAAGGTGGCCGCAGCACTGAAGGAACTTAATCCGGATATGGAAGTACACGTGATCGGAGACGCGGCTAAGCCTGCCCGCATCCGGGAAGACATCCTGGACGGCTACAAGATGGGCTGGAGCCTGAAAAAAAGAAGATAATCATTGAGAGACATAATCTAAAGAGAGGATTCGGAGGATAATATGAGCAACAAACTGATCGTTACAGCAGCCCTTCTGGGCAACGGCACCACCAAGGAAATGAACCCGGCAGTCCCTTACCATGCGGAAGAGATCGCGAAGGACGCTGTTACATGTGTGAGAGCCGGTGCTTCAATCGTACATATCCATGTGCGTGACGACGAAGGAAAGGCTACGATGGAAACGCAGAAGTTCATCGATGCATATGAGGCGACAAAGGACGCGCTTGATAAGGCCGGCCTTGACGCAATCATCAATCTTTCCACAGGCGGCAGAGGCTCGGACGAGCTTCGCACGGCGCATATCGAGGCGCTCCGTCCGGAGATGTGTTCCTACAATCCGGGTTCCATCAACTGGGGCAAGGCGTTCGTCTATCTCAATCCGCCCTCACTCATGGATCGTCTTGGCAGAGTCTGCCTGGAGACAGGCACAAAGCCGGAAATCGAGATTTTTGATACGGCCATGTTCAACAACGTCATCCAGGGCGTAAAGGATGGGATTCTTAAAGCCCCGTGCCATTTTCAGTTCATCATGGGTATTCCGGGCGGCATGGTCGGCAACATTAAAAATGTCTCCTTCCTGCTTGACTGTATGCCGGAAGGATCGACCTGGTCCATCACCGGTATCGGCAAGGCACATATGCCGATGCTGCTGACAGGTCTTGCGGCAGGCGCCAACGGTATCCGCGTCGGTCTGGAGGATGGTATCTGGCTGGAGAAGGGCGTTCCGGCGACCAACGAGAGCTTCGTGCAGCAGGCGGTCGCTCTCGGAAAGCTGGCAGGCAGGGAAATCGCGACAGCTGAGGAAGCAAGAGCGATCCTCGGGGTCAAGCACAGAGACTAAACGGCAGAGATCAACATCGGCAACAATTCCATATTGAACCAAAAAAGCTGTTATACTTTGCCTCCTAAGGGGAGGATAAAGTATAACAGCTTTATTCATGTTAAAAGAGCACGGACAGCGGCCTCCGCATCCGTTTCTGGAAGAATTTTACGGCCTGGCCGGTGAGAAGCGCTGCTATGATGGTGCCTTCCCGGGTTCCTTCGATCCGGAAGGAAAAGAGGATCAGGGAAAGGATAACTGAAAGCAGAACACTGGAGATGTCGAAGACGACCTTGACGTTTCCAAAGGGTTTTCCGGTCTTATCGGAGATGGCTTTGACAAAAGCTTCCCCCGAATTCATGATTACGTCAGCGATGACCGTAAGGGATATGCCAAACCCCAGGATGACAGTACCGGTAAGGACCCACAGGATTCCGTGCGCATAGATGGCGTTGGGAAGATGCGCAGCCAGCATCATGCCGATATCCGTGAACCATCCGAACAGGAAAGAAAGTGGGATCTGCAGAAGCTGAAAGAGCTTAAAATCCTTTCGCAGGATAAGGAATTGCCCGAGGATCAGAGTACAGTTCCAAAGGAAGAGCCAGGATCCGAATGAAAGCATGGTAAAGCGCAGGCTCAGGATATTGGCAACGGATGAGACCGGTGAAACACCGAGATTGCCTCGTTTAGTGATGGCGACTGCAACGCCGGATATGAAAAGGCCTATGATCATAATGATGACCCGGGCGGCGAAACGGCCGGAAAATGTTCTGGTTTGCTGGTTCATGGCGGGACCTCCTTTGTCCAAGGGCTAGTTTAACATGTTATATCTGGTTATGCACGTGTTGTTTCATAGAAAGCTTATGCGGAGCGGCAGCGGGGTCTGCGTAAGCTCTGTGGAAAAGAACAGGGACCGCTGATAACGGCGGTCCCCGGATGGGATAGTTATAAATCAAATGTAAGCTTTAACTTCTGCGATGCTATATATTATCGCAAGGCAGGCAGCGTGCTTTATACCGGAATCACTTCTTCAATGGTTCGAACTTCTCCGCGAGCTTCATGTAACCTGCAACGCGGGTCTTGTCGACACCGACGGAGCCGCTGGGACGCTGATAACGGCGCATTTCCTTATCTCTCGGATACTGGTACATGCCGCCGACCTGCATGAGGCAGGGCGTGATATCCGGAATCATTTCTGCGGCAATGCGTTCGAACTGATTGCAGAGCAGCGCCGGATCCCAGGCAGTGTGTGCGAGGTTCTCGTAGTGATCGGGAATGATGACCTTGCAGCGGATGGCATCCGCGAAGCGGACAACATCGTAGGGAGTCATCTTATCGGTTGCGCCCGGTCTGTTGTAACCCATATCTGTGGTAGCAACGTCAATGTCGAAGAAATCCGGGAAGTAAGCATAGCCGTCGTTATACCAGGTGTCTCCACTGAAGAGGATGTTGCCGCCGGACGTCTCGATCAGATAGCATACGCAGCAGTCTTCGTAGGGCAGCAGTTCTTTTCCGCCGCCGGTACGGATCGCGGTGTCATCATAACAGGGAAGGACACGGATCTTCGCGCCGGGAACTTCGATTGTATCGCCGACTGTTACCAGATGGCGGCGCTCTTCGCTGACTTCAAACTCTTCAAGACGCTTTATAACAGTCTTGGGACCGTAGTACGGGCAGTCGGTTGTCTGATTGGTCGCCTTGACGGAGTAAATGTCGCAGTGATCCTGATGCACATGGGTGATCAGATAAGCGTCGATCCTGTTGAAACTCCAGGGATCCACAATGATGGGATCCAGCTGCAGCCAGTTGGTGCTGTCAGCGCCGGACTGACGGCAGACGCCGCAGCTCGCGCGCTCGGTATAACCTGAACCGCCGGTGAAGAGATCGATCATGACGATCGCGCCTTCATCTGTCTTGAGGATCCAGGACGCACCGGTGATCCACCACATGGCAACCTGTCCCTTCGGGACTTCATATTCTTCTATCTGCTTGTTCAGGTAAGCACCCCAGCCGGGAAAGCATTCCTGTGCCCATATTTCTCTTGTAAGCGGATGATTGGCATTCTGATATTCGCCGGAAACCAGACCGCGTCCGTCTGTCATCTGTATCATGGTTTTTCCTCCTTTCACGCCTTCTGGCTCTGTGCCTTAACCTTTGTGAACCAAAGGATCAGGGTATAGCAAAGTCCGATCAGGGTAAGTACTACCAGCGCAACCTGAGAGGTGCTGTTCAGGCCCTGGAAGTTTTTCCACCAGAGATAGATGGAAAGAATGGTCGGAACCATGGTGACGACCCAGAGAGCTCCGTTGGACATATGCCACTTGGACTTGGACCAGATCTCCGGATAGAACTTCGGAAGGGAGAGCAGACCAAAGTTCGGGATAATATTGACAAGGATCTGCAGGTTGGTTGCAGCCTTCAGGATCGTAGTATTGGCGGAGCTGACCTGGTCCTTGGAAATCGCCAGAACAAAAGCAGCTGCTACGATGATATAGATCGCCTGGATGCGGTACGGAGTGCCGTACTTGTTGGTCTTACCGAACCACTTCGGGAACCAGCCATCTTCGATTGCTGCCTGAACCGGGGTGGAGTACCAACCGAAGGAACCGTTGACAGTTGTTGCAATGGCAAGGCAGGCACCGCCAAAGATGAAGAAGTAGTGAAGCGGCATCATATTTTCGAAGATCGCCGCGGAAGCATTGATAACGGAGTTGGCCGGACCCTTGAAAAGAAGGGTGCCCGGAGTGGTTGCGCCGTCCGGCATCGGAACCAGCGGAAGCGCGCCGACGGTAGCAAGTGCGATACCTGCAAAAAGCAGACCGGCGCAGAGAGTGATCAGAAGGCAGGCTTTCGGAAGGTTCTTTTCCGCGTCCTCTACGATGCCGCCCATTTCGAGCATTGCCATGCCGCCGCCCATACAGAAGACAAGGGTGGAAATACCGGAGAAGAATCCGCTTGCGCCATGGGTAAGGAATACGTCCTTATGGAAGACAAATGCTGTATCCATATGCATGATGCCGAAGATGATGAAGCATGCATAGGCCGCAAAGAGGACCCAGTTCATGATCTTCTGTACCTTAGCTGCGCTCTTCATACCGAAGTAGTTGGTGATGTAGAAAATCACACCGATCGCGATTGCGACGACCTTGGGGTTGAAATTGGTAAATACGGAAGTAAAGAAGATCGCGAAAGCGGTGATATTACTGAACATGGCAATTCTGCCAAGGAAAAAGATCCAGAAATACATACCGCCCATCATCGGGGAAAATGCTTCTTTACTTAAAGAATAGGAAACACCCTGACGCGGGACGATCGATGCGGCGATGATTACGGGCAGCATCATAAAAAAGATAGCGAATGCGCCTACGATGTAGGCAAGGAACGTGGAACCGCCGGTCTGCATGGCAGCGACACCGGTCAGTGAGAATACTGCGGATCCCAGGGTAAAACCGAGACCGATCGCGAACAATTCACTGAATGTCAGTTTCTTCATGGTTTTTCTCCTCTTCATTAATTAATGATTATACATTATTGATTTCAGCCGCACTCGTGTTTTGCTTTCAAAACTGAAATAATCGAAGCACAGCTTATTTGTAATACAAACATATAATAATAAAATATGTGTAAATGTCAATCATTTTAAGAAATATTCCCGATTTTCGGCAATTAGCAAAAAACAAGACAATAAAATTTAGCAATAATTTATATATTCATAAGGTTGTATTACAAATTTTCATGTGCTATAATTTCTCCAACATTATTCCAAAACTTTCATTTGATGCTTTTATATTTCAGTCATACCAGGAGGAAAAACCATGAGTGAAAAACGTGAAGCGGTCATCGTCGCGTACGGACGTTCCGCATGCTGCAAAGCAAGAAAAGGAAGCCTTGCAGGAACCAATCCTATCGAATACTCCGCAGAAGTGCTGCAGGGAGTGCTGGGGAAAGTACTGGCATTGGATCCTTCCTTAATAGAAGATGTTATTCTGGGCTGTGCGATGCCTGTGAATGAGATGGACTACAACGCGGCTCGTATGATTGCAAGACGCGCAGGCCTGCCGAACTCCGTCCCGGGCCAGACGATCAACCGTTTCTGCTCATCTGCGCTGCAGGCAGTGGCTACCGCTGCCAATGCCATCCTTGCCGGTCAGATGGATTGTGTTGTTGCCGGCGGCACCGAGTGCATGACCAGATGCTTCCGTCCCTGCCCGGAAGAATATATCGATAAGAAACTGCAGGAGATGGATGAGGGACTTTACATCTCTATGGGTGAGACTGCGGAACGTGTGGCAGACCGTTATGGCGTGACACGTGAGGCAATGGACCGGATGGCATACGAATCTCATAAGAAAGCGCTTGCCGCACAGGCAGCTGGAAAGCTTGATCCGAGCATTGTTCCGATCCATAACGCGGAGGGCATGCTGCTGACGAAGGACGAAGGAATCCGGGCAGATATCAGTATGGAATCACTGGCCGGACTTCGCACTTGCTTCAGGGAAAACGGAAGAGTTACGGCGGCAACTTCTTCACAGACGACCGACGCTTCTGCATTTGCAGTCCTGATGTCGGCAGATATGGCAAAAGTACTCGGGCTCAAACCGGTCGCGAAGTTTATCTCGTTTGCGGCAGCAGGATGTGAAGCGGAAGTTATGGGACTGGGGCCGATCTATGCTGTGCCGAAAGCACTGAAGAAGGCCGGTCTCACACTTGACGACATGGACGTGATTGAACTGAATGAGGCATTTGCCGCACAGGCACTGGTGTGCATCGACCAACTGGGTATGGACCCGGCAAAGGTCAATCCGTATGGCGGAGCAATGGCACTCGGCCATCCGATGGGCGCAACCGGCGTGGTCCTTCTCGGAAAGGCGTTGGATTATCTGAAGGATAACGACAAGAAATACGCATTGGTCACGATGTGTATCGGCGGCGGCATGGGAGCTGCCGGCGTGTTTGAAAGAATAGACTAAGTGACAGCAGTACATAAAGACAGGAAAGGAATACAAAAATGAGCATGAATCCGAACAAAGTAGTAATGGCAGGCACCGGCATCATGGGCGCATCCCTCTGCCAGGTATACGCACTCGCAGGTTATGAGACCTGGGGTTATGACGCTTTTGAAAAGGGCATCGAAAACGGCAAGCACCTGATCAGGCTGAACCAGGAGACCATGGTAAAGGAAGGCCTGATCACCCAGGAAGAGTCTGACGCATGCGTAGCGCGTATCCACTTCACCCAGGATAAGGAAGTTTTCCGTGACTGCTGCCTTGTAGTCGAGTCCACTGTAGAGCGTATGGATATCAAGCAGGACTTCTTCCGTGAGATCTCCGAGATCGCACCGAAGGAAGCACTCCTTGCCACCAACACATCCGGCCTCCATATCACCGAGATCGCAACCGCGTGTAAGTATCCGGAGAGATTCATGGGCCAGCACTGGCTGAACCCGCCGCACCTCCTCCCGCTCTGCGAGATCATCGCGGGCAAGGAGACCTCTGAAGAAAACATCAAGAAGATGAGGGAGCTCGTAAAGGGGCTCGGCAAGCAACCGGTCGTTGTCGGAGACATCAACGGATTCATCATCAACCGTATCCAGTTCGCAGTACTTAGAGAGGCGCTTCACATCGTGGAGATCGGCGCAGCAACTTATGAAGATGTCGATACCGTCCTGAAGGCAGGCATGGGACTCCGTTACGCCGTCCTCGGACCCTTCGGCGTGGCAGACCACGGCGGCATCCACACCTTCGACCACATCAGTTCTTACCTTTTTGCCGATCTTGCGGATGACAAGGTGGAGAGCCCTGTCTTAAAGAAGATGGTAGAAGAGGGCAACCTCGGCGTAAAGAGCGGCAAGGGCTTTTATGACTACAGCGGCGACAAGGCAGACGAGGCGATCCGAGAGAGAGACCGTATGTACATCGAGCTTGCGAAGGTGCTGTACTTCAACAAGAAATAACAAGGAGTTTTATCATGAGAAGTGACTTAATGAAAAAGGGCGTAGACCGTATCCCGCACAGGAGCCTGATGAAGGCGCTGGGGCTTACGGATGAAGAGATAGACAGACCGATCATCGGTATCGTAAACGCGTTCAATGAGATCATCCCGGGCCATAAGCACTTAAGGGAGATCTGTGAGGCAGTAAAGGCAGGCATCCGCCTTGCAGGAGGAACCCCGATCGAGTTCCCGGCGATCGGCGTCTGTGACGGCATCGCGATGAACCACGAGGGTATGTTCTACAGCCTTCCGAGCCGTGAGCACATCGCGGACAGCGCGGAGATCATGGCGACGGCCCATCCGTTTGACGGCCTTGTATTCATCCCGAACTGCGACAAGATCGTACCGGGCATGATCATGGCATCCCTTAGGTTAAATATCCCGTCCGTGTTCTGCTCGGGCGGACCGATGCTCCCGGGTAAGGCTAACGGAAAGAAGGTAGCTTTAACGGATGCCTTCGAGGCGCCGGGCGCAGTACATGCAGGCAAGATGAATGAGGAAGAGTCCCGCAACATCGAAGAGTATACATGTCCCGGCTGCGGCAGCTGTGCTGGTATGTTCACCGCAAACTCCATGAACTGCCTTACGGAGATCCTTGGCCTTGGACTCCCCGGCAACGGCACGATCCCTGCGGTAGACGCAAGACGTATCAGACTTGCGAAGTATGCCGGCATGCGGATCATGGAGCTTGTAGCAAACGACGTGAAGCCGAGGGACATCGTCACCCAGGCTTCGATCAAGAACGCGCTTGCTGCTGATATGGCACTCGGATGTTCCACGAACACGATGCTGCACCTTCCGGCGATCTGTCATGAGGCAGGACTGGACTTTGATCTTCGTAAGGTAAACGAGATCTCAGACTCTGTCCCGCACCTTGTAAAGCTGAATCCTGCAGGGACCCACTGCCTGGTAGACCTGGACGCTGCAGGTGGATTAAGCGCAGTTATGAAGAGACTGAACGACCTCGGAAAGATCGATACCTCCGCGAGGACCGTAGACGGTACCTGGGGTGACCGTATCGCGAAGGCAGCTATCATGGACGAGGAAGTCATCAGACCTGTCGAGAGAGCGTACTCCCAGACGGGCGGCCTTGCAGTCCTTTACGGAAACCTGGCACCGGACGGAGCAGTGGTCAAGAAGGGCGCGGTCCTTCCGGAGATGCTGGTACATGAAGGTCCCGCGAAGTGCTTCAACTCTGAAGAAGAGTGCTGCGAGGGTCTCTATGCGGGAAAGGTCCAGGCAGGAGACGTGGTCGTCGTCAGATACGAGGGCCCGAAGGGCGGCCCGGGCATGAGGGAGATGCTTTCCCCGACTGCTGCGATCGCCGGTATGGGGCTTGACTCCACCTGCGCGCTTGTAACAGACGGAAGATTCTCCGGCGTATCAAGAGGCGCATCCATCGGACACGTATCACCTGAGGCAGCTGCAGGCGGCCTTATGGCATACGTAAAGGACGGGGACATCATCTCCATCGATATCCCGGCGCATAAGATCGAGCTGAAGGTAAGCGAGGAAGAGATCGCGAGAAGGAAGAGTGAGATCATCCCGAACCCGCCGAAGAAGGTATCAGGATACCTCAAGAGATACAGGGCGATGGTCACCAGCGCAAACCGCGGCGCTATCCTGGATGATGAAAATCT
>JAFTBX010000059.1 GCA_017455005.1 Lachnospiraceae bacterium
GCACACAGACGCTGCGCTACTACTGCTCTATCGATCTGCTTGAGCCTGCCTATATCAATCCCGAAACCGGATACCGTTACTATACCTACGACCAGTTTCATCTGATCGACCGCATCCGCTACCTGCAGAAGATGGGCATGAGCCTCGACCAGATCCGGGAGGTCCTCATCAATAACGACATCCAGTCCCTGCAGAAATACCTCGAGGAAATGGAGCAGAACTGCGTCGAGCAGCTGAAGCATCTCGAAGACACGCTCGATACGATCCGCTGGTACAAGGATTACTTCAGCTTTTCCGACGCGGAGCACCCCGTCGAGTACTCCTACATCAAGCATTTCCCGAAGCGTCACCTGGTGGCGGTGCGCATCGCTGAGAACGAGGACAATGCTTCCTATCATATGCGTCTGACACAGCTTCGGAACCAGCCCGATATGAAGGGACTTTCCTACAAGCGCCAGTACTCACTGATCCTCGACTATGATTCACTGATTGAAAACAAACTGAAGCGCTACTATCTCGGCATGTTCGTCAAGTCCGCCCCGCAGAAGCATTCCGACAATGTCCTCGAGATCCCCGAGGGCGACTACTTCTGCTTTCGCTCGCGGATCTTAAGCGAAGGCTGGAATCCCTACCAGGTCAACATGTTCTTCGCGGACCGCAAGAAAAAGCCGACGCTCGTGCTGGCCAATGAGTTCGAGAACAATCTCCAGGAGTACCGGCAGTGTCCCTACGAAGTGCAGATCCTGATCGAACCTGAGAGCTGAATGAAAATATGACGCACAGCATCCCCTTCTACGGACGTCGACGGCCCGCAGCGACGATTTTTGCTTCTGTGGTTTAATATTTTATTCCAAGGCAAAAATCGGAGCGTGAGGGGAACCGTAGAAGGGGATGCTGTGTGTCTTAACTGTGCAGTTTCTACCGCAGCTCCGGCACCGGCGCTTTCAGCAGCACCTTCTCGCAGGCACGCGCGATCCGAAGGAGCTCCGCGTCGCACATGATGTCCCCGATCAGGTTGAGCCCTACAGGGCCTGTCTCCGGGGTATAGCCTGCCGGGATCGAGATCGTGGGGTTGCCTGCTGTCGCCGCGATGCCCTGTCCGGCTACGCCGGGTAAGATCAGCGCATTGAGCTCATAGTGTTCCATCGCTTCCCAGATCCCTTTCTCGCCGCAGATACTTAAGTCGTTCATGCGGTTTTCGATAAAGGACGCGTTCATCACCGGACGTTTAATCTTCGACAGCATTTCCAGATAATCCTGCCCGTAGGGGATTGCCTCGGGATGCTCCCGGTTCCAGCTGATCAGGTCACTGAGGCTTCTGACAGGGATACCCGCGCTTTCGGAAAGGTACTTATCCAGGCGCGCCTTAAAGCCCTGGCACATCACCTCTCCGCCCGGTGCATACCCTTCTGTATCCCTGCCGGCGGTATCCGCTTCTTCGGTGCCGCCGGATATCAGCTTCGCCGGCGTAAAATCGCCGATCTCCACGATCTCGGCTCCCGCCGCCTGCAGCTTCGCGATCGCTTTCTTCAGTTCTTCGGCAGCGATCCTTCCAAGCGCGGCATTTTCCTCTTTATCATTATCGATCGTCCGGTATCCCATTTTTTCAAACAATGCCGTCACAACGCCCAGGCGTTTTCCTGCGAGCGTTTCCTCCTCCAGACCGAGGGTAAAGTCATGCTCCTTAAAAAGCTCTGTACGGATCGTATCGGGGTCTTCCTCATCACGTCCGACGAGAACATTGGCTAAAAGCGCCGCGTCGTGCACGGAACGCGTGATCGGTCCGGGCGTATCCTGACACTTTAAGATCGGTAGGATCCCTCGTCTGCTAATGAGTCCGACTGTCGGCTTGTATCCCACAACGCCGTTGAAGCAGGCCGGTTCAAAGATGGATCCTGCCGTATCGGTACCGATAGATGCCGGTGCAAAATCCGCCGCCACGGACACTGCGCTTCCGCCACTGGAACCACCCGGCTTTAAGCGCCCCGGTCCAAAGGGATTGAGCGGCGCGCCCTGCAGCAGTCCGCTGTAGCCGTTCGGCGCGGATTTTGAGACAAAACCGTAGAGCTCCGTCATGCTGTTCTTTCCGAGAATGATGGCGCCTGCTTCCCGCAGTTTCTCAATGATGAAGGCGTCTTTTTTCGCATACCGGTCTTTCAGTGCCGCGGAGCCGCAGGTGGTATGCATGCCGTCCGCGGTATCGATCGCGTCCTTCACAAGGATCGGGATGCCATGCAAAGGCCCGCGCTTGTTGCCGGTCCTTCTCTCCCAGTCCCGTTCTCTTGCGATCGCGAAGGCATCCGGGTTGAACTCCAGGACGGACTTCAGTCCGGGGCCGTCCGTGTCAAATGCTGCGATCCTTTCCAGATAAGCCCAGACCAGTTCCTCGGAAGAAACCTTGTCTGCGTCCAGCATTGACAGCAATTCCGCTATGGTTTTTCTGCTGAGTGATTCGTTGTAAAAATGGTAATCCATATAACTCTCCTGAAACCGGTTCATGATATCCGAATGCTTGCATTCTTCCCGGTAATCCTGTAATCTAATACCTGGAAGCTCTGTAACCGTACAGCCTGATGATTCCTCTCAATCCCGAAGGATCTCATCCTGCGCCGTTACTTCCTGTACAGTTTATCACATGAGGTGGAAAATGCAAAACATCGGATATCATTATTCTTATCTGGAAGTTGATCTCGGGATCATCCGTCAGAATTTCCAGAATCTGCAGAAGGTCTGCGGTGACAGAAAGATCATCCCCGTCGCAAAAGGCAACGCCTGGGGCCAGGGAACGGTTCCCGTCGTCTCTATGCTGTTTGATACGCTCGGAGTGGATACCGTCGCTCTTGCGCATGTCGCGGAAGCGGTCAAGGTGCGCGAGGCCGGTTATACTTCACAGACGATCATGATCCTCTCCGGTGTTCCGCTGCACGCGATCCCTTATGTCGTGAAATACCGTCTTCTTATGATGGTCTATAACCGCGAGACCGTCGACGCTTTAAGCAAAGCCGTCCGGGAGGCCGGCATTGACAGCTTCCCCATACAGATAAAAGTTGACACCGGTTTCCACCGGATCGGCGTCCCCATGGAAGGGCTTTCCGAGCTGATCGACGCGGTCCTTGCCGCCGGGAACCTCGAGATCGCAGGCTTCTGCTCGCACTACGCCGACGCGTATAACATCGGCTCCGAGAAAACGCTGGAACAGTATGCACTGTATAAAGAGGCGCTCGCGCTCATCCGCTCAAAGGGCGTGGAGCCGAAATATATCTCCGTCGGCTGCTCTCCCAATGTTGACTGGCCGGAGGATACGCTAAGTACCCATATCCGCGTCGGTTGGGGCTACATCGCCTATACACCGGCGAAGGGATTTGAGGATTATCACGGAAACCTCGCCGCGATGTCCCTGCGTTCGTTTATCACGGATATCCATGAGCTGAAGGCAGGCGATACTTTAGGCTATTCCAATGTCGTCCTCGATAAACCGACAACCACTGCCACGATCTCCATCGGCTACTGCGACGGACTCTACCGGCAGCTCACAATGCACAGCGCACCGCTCCTCATCCGCGGACAGCACGCCCACTATCTCGATGAGAGCATGGACCAGACCATCATTGACGTGACCGGCCTGGACGTACACCTCGGCGACGAAGTCACGATCTTCGGTAAGGATAAGTACTCCGACATGGTGCTGACGCCTACCGAGCTTGCACCTTACGCGGACGGAAGCTCCAGCATACTGCACCTGTATCTCTCCGACCGGGTGGCGCGGATCTATACCGACAGCATGAGCTCCTGATATGGTCCTTAGGATATCCTTCCGGGTGTGACAGCATTTACATACTTTAAACACGAAAAACCCCCGCGGGGCTGTGAGTAACTCACGCCGCACGGGGGCTTTATAGTTGATCTTAAGACCGCGATTATCTGTTCTGGAACTTCGGATCTGCGAACTCAGGTCTCTGATACTCCTTCTTAACTACCAGAGTACCGGTACCATATGCGCAAAGAACCGGCTCAGCCAGTACGTTTGCTGCGGAATCAGCAAGGCCGTCCTTCTCGCCACGAGCCAGCTCGATAACCTTGTGTGCCTCGAAGTGGCAGGTGAAGGAAGTGTTGCCGACCTTCTCGATGTATCCTGAATACTCCATGAAGTCACCAGCGTATACCGGAGCGGTATAACGAACCTCGGAATAACCAAGGAACAGGGACTCATCGCCGAAAAGACGGATAGCAAGCTCGGTTCCTACATCGCCCCAAGCAGTAACGATGTGTGCACCTTCAACCAGCTCACCAGCGTAATGAGCATCACCAGCAGACATTCTTGTTCTCAGAACTACCTTCTCACCAATCATTGGAAGTTACCTCCTAGTAAAAATTGAAATGTATGTGTTGCTTAAAGCTTCACCAAATTGATTATAGCATTCTTTCGCATCCCGGTCTACCATACTGTTCGTATTTGGAACAATACAGTTCTTCACTGATCAGTGAAGCGCGGAACCTTCCTTAAATGCCTTGCCTACGATCTGGCTTGCAGCGATATAGTTCTCGCCGGTGTGATCGTATGCGATCGCCTTGACCTTCGTCACGTCGATCTTGCCGTTTGCGTCCAGAACTTCCTCATCTGCAAGAACATTGACGATCTCGCCGATAATGTTGATGTGCTGGCCGATCTTTCTGGAATCCATGACCTTGCACTCGAGGGTGACCGGATACTCAGCGAAATACGGAGCATCGATGTGCTCAGCATGAACTGCAGTCAGACCTGCGGAGTAGACCTTGTCTCCCTTGTTGCCGGATACGAGTCCTACATAGTCGCTGGCCTTCATGGTATCCTCAGTCGCAAAGCTGACCGTAAATGCCTGCTTTACCTTGATGTTTGCAAGGGTCTTGCGCTGCTCACGCATGGAGATGGAAATAGCGGGCGGGTTGGAGCTCACTACGCCTGCCCATGCAAGAGTCATAGCGTTCGGACGGCCTTCCTCATCATAGGTACCGATGACCAGCACCGGATTGGGCATAAGAAGATCTTTTGCACCAAGATTTTTCTTCATTGCTTTTCCTCTTATATAAATTACTATCAACGTGATACGGATCGCTTCGTGCTGTGCACTCCCGCGATCCTTCGGATATTCGGAAATCGTCCCGCTCATTTCATTCGCGTGACTTTTTTCCTCATATCCGTTCGTGTCCCGTATGCACTGCATTTGCTGCAAGCAGCATGCCGTGCATACGTTCCACTGGTATCACTTACATCTTTTGCGGATCTACTACGTAGAAGACCTTGCTCTTGTCGCCGGACAGATAGTTGACTACGTTCTTCGCGGAGTCTCTGCGGCACTCCTCCAGTGCTGTCTCTGAATAGAAAGCAGCGTGCGGGGAGAAGGTGACGTTGTCCAGGGTGAAGATCTCCTTTGTAAGGTCTGCCGGCTCGGTGTCTACGACATCCAGGCAAGCCCAGCCGATCTGGCCGTTCTTCAGAGCCTCAGTCAGATCATCGTAGTTGACAGATGCGCCGCGGGCAGCATTGACAAATACCGGATGCTTCTTGCAGGCATTGAAGAATCTCGCGTCTACCTGGTCGTCCTTGGACTTAATGACCGGGATGTGGCTGATGACAATGTCAGCAACCTCAGCGACTTCCTCACGGGTCTGCAGCAGCTCGATGCCGTTTGCCTCAGCGATCTCCTTCGGAAGGTACGGGTCTACGCCGACAACTCTGAAGTTAAAGCCCTTCATGTAGTTGGCAGCCATGGTCGCGATACGTCCGCAGCCGATCAGGCCGAGGGTCATACCCTCGATACGGTAAAGCTTCGGTGCAAGCGTGAAATCCCAGACCTTGTCTTCCTTGACGGATCTGTCATAACCCGGAACGAAACGAAGCGCGGAAAGGATCATCGCTACGATGTGCTCTGCAACCTCATGGATGCAGTATCTCGGCACGTTCGCAACCGCGATGCCCAGCTCCTGTGCTGCTGCCAGGTCAATGTTGTCGGTACCCATGGAGCTGTCGGAAATGATCTTCAAGTTCGGGCAGGCTTCCATGACACGGCGGGTGTAGTGGCAGTACTCGGACATCGCAGCGTCAGCGTCCTTCAGGACCTCGATCAGCGCGTCCTCATCCGTATGATCGATCTGTGCGCAGACAACATCCCAGTGTGCGGGAAGGTTGGCCTTCTCTACGTCATACGCATTCCAGCTGCAGTCAGAAATAACAACTTTCATCTGTAATTATCTCCTGTGGATGGGCAGCCCTCAGAAAAGGGCCGCCCTTTGGTTATCAATAATGAATCTTTGGTATTACAGCTCGTAACCCATGGAAAGAGCCTTGATGTTGACCGGGATCAGCTTCGGCTTTGCTGCGAAGGACTTCTCAACGAACTCCTGGATCAGCTCATACGGGATCTCCGGAAGCAGCTTTGCAATGTAGCCCATAGCGACAACGTTCGCGGTCTTCGGGTTGCCTGCTTCAACTGCGACATCATTGAACGGGATCTTTCTGACGTCAACGCTTGCCGGTACGTTCTCCTCAACGGAGACCATGGAGCTGTTGATGATCAGCTTGCCGTTCGGAGCTACCAGGCTCTGGTAGTCGCCAAGGGATCTGTCATCGAAGATCAGCATGATGTCAGCCTCGGAAATGATCGGGCTCTCAATGCCGTCGGAGATGACGATGTTGCACATGGTACGGCCGCCACGCTTCTCCTGGCCATAGAACGGAACGAATGTTACGTTGTATCCTGCCTTGATCGCTGCATCGCAAAGAGTCTCACCGAGAGTGATGACGCCCTGTCCGC
>JAFTBX010000060.1 GCA_017455005.1 Lachnospiraceae bacterium
CAGATCCCGGTGAAGAAGCCGAGGCATCCGGCGCAGCAGCGTCGGAAAGTTCAGCTGCCGGTCCCGCCGGTGAAGCAGCTGCGCAGTCTGCCTCTGAAGGAGAACCTTCGGAAACGCCGGACAGCGAAGTATCTTCCGAAAGTGAATACTATACGCTGATCCGCGATGCTTACAAGACGCAGGTGATGCCGGACTACTTCATCCTTCCCTATGTGCACATTTCAGAGCCTGCGCCACGGGCGCCCTATGAGAGCGTCACGATCAAAAACCTTCAGGGCCGCTGGATCAACAGCTATCGTGAAGGCGGAGCGGACTACATTGAGGTACTGACGGTCAACGGTGACCGGGCCCGTATCGAATCTTACCGGAACGGTATCCCTACCAACGCCTGGAACGACGAAGGTACAGTCAGTATCGAAGACCGTTCCGACCGTGGTGTATGTCCGGCGTTCCGCATTACGGATGACGAGGGTGTCAGCTGCTGTACGATCTATATCCGCCGTGTCGGTGAGGACAGCTTCTTTGACGGCGGCTTCCTCAACGAATGGAAGCGCGAGGAGCCTGCCAATCCCGAGGAACGTTACCTGCAGGACACGGTCTCCATGGACAGCCTTCAGGGCGTCTGGTACACCGAGTACGACAGCGGCGGTGAGCTTGCGCAGGTCATCCTGCACGTGGACGGCGGCCGGGCTTCCCTCTTCGAGACCATCGGATATAAGCCCTTTGACGTCTGGAACGGTGAAGGTGCTGCCGAACTGACGCTTGCCGAGTCCGCGAACGGGATGTATGTGCCTTATCTGCTGCTCCACTTCGATGACGGTCCTGCTGCGGGACATACAGCCGGCATCTACATTTCCAGCGTCGGAGAAGCCCGCTTCTATGACTGCGGGCTCGATCTCTGGTATATGAAGGTTCCGGAGGATTATCTCAAGGAAGCCGGCGACATGGAGCTCGAGAGTCCGTACACCTTTACACCTCTCGAGGACGGCGGCCTCAGGATCGACGGCATTTACAGCTACGAAGTCCGCGCGGAAAGCGATGTCTCCGATGTCGGGACTGCTTATGAATGGGATATCAATGTGACCGACACGGAAGGACGCAGCCAGATGATCCATCACACGATCGACGCTAATTCCAACTATGCCTCGGATGCCTATGATATCCTCTTCGAAGATGACGTCAACTTTGACGGAGCGACTGACATCGTCCTCTACAAGGGCACTTTCGGTCCGCAGAGCGTCACCTACTACACCTGCTATCTTGCGGAAAACGGACGTTTCGTCCACTGCGACGGTTTCGATGAGATCCCGGATCCGTATCCGGACGCGGAAAACGGACTGATCTACGGACATGTCCAGGACGGCGCGGAAGCGTATTACGAACTGAGCTACCGGATCCAGAGCCGTACAGCCGTCCCCGTCGGTATGCACCGTTACGTCTACGATGAAGCGTCAGGTTCTTACCAGCCGGAATAAATCTGTTATCGCAAACAAAGACCGGGAGCTGTCCCATGACAGTTCCCGGCTTTCTTTTTTCATGCTGTAATCTCAGTACTTCAGCCTGTACGCGGTTTTTATGCACCTTCCCAAGATCATATGTTTAATTATCATCTGCGGCTTTTCCCGTCTTCTTCCATGCCCCGCTTTCTTTAAAGAGCGCAAGCATATCCCCGTCGAGCTTTCCTTCGTCCCTCATACTCTCCAGAATGGCAAATGCCTTCTCCGGGGGCATGGGCGGCTTATAGGGACGGTCCTCTGCTGTCAGTGCGTCATAGACGTCGAGGATCGTGAGGAGACGCACCTCCGCAGGGATCGCCTCCGCCTTTACATGGTCCGGATAGCCGCTTCCATCGAGAAACTCGTGGTGCATCGCCGCCCAGCGGGGCACCTGCTCGTAGTCCTCACGGAAGACCATCTTCGAAAGGAGGCTTCCGGTGTACTCGACGTGGCGCTCGATCTCCCGTCTCTCTTCCGCAGTGAGCGTACCCTTGCGTACCGTGATGGCCTTGAGTTCCTCCGGCGTAAGAAGCGGTTCTTCCGTTCCGTCTGCTCTGCGGCAGTTGAGCGCGGCGGCATCCTTCAGTTCCGCCAGCGTGTCATCCGGCAGGAAGCCCTGACTGTTTGCCTTCTGAATGAGCCAGCCTGCATTAATCAGCTTTTCCTGCATGGCTTCTGCTTCCTCAGCCTCTTCCGGTTTCGAAAGCGCCCGGATCTTTTCCATCAGGACCGCGATCTCGATACGGTTTTTGATCGATTCTTCCCGGCCGCCGAGACGGGTCGCCTTATCCATGATCTCCAGCGGAATAACCAGCTTGCCGATATCATGAAGCCAGACGCTCATGAGGAACGGGTCCTTTTCTTCGTCCGACACCTTCCATGCCGCATCGTTTGCATCCAGCCACTGAAGGAACTTTTCCGCATAGCGCACCATGCTCTTGGTGTGATTCGCATTGTATGCGCTCCTTGCGTCGACCGCGTCAACCATGACCGTCACAAAAGAATGCAGGATGTCGGATACAGCTGCCGCCAGGCGGTTATTGTTGAGACTGACCGCAGCAAGCGACGCAAGCGCAGAAATAAGGTCCTCCTGTTCCTTTTCAAAGGGGACGACATTGCCCGCTTCATCCTGGGCATTGATCAGCTGCAGGACGCCGATGACGCGGCCCTTTTCATCCTCCATGGGAATGACCAGCATGGATCGGGTCCGGTAATCGTTATATTTATCATAGCGCGCCGCGCCGGAAAAATCATAGGTATCCGACTGGTAGACATCCGCGATATTGATCTTGATGTCGTCCATCGCGCAGCAGGCACAGACATGGCTTCTCGTCATCGGAACGGGCGGCATGATATCTTCTCTGCCCGTCATGGACTTATAAAAACCTTTGGACTTTGTGATCATGTCATAAAAATGCAGTCCGTCCTTTTCGCGAATATAAACCGTGCCGCCGTCGCTGTTGGTGATGTCCATTGCCTCCCGGAGGATCAGGTCAAGGAGTTTCGTAATATTTTTTTCCGAAGACATCGCGATCGCGATGCTGATCAATCGGTTTATAGAGTATTCTTTCATAGCTCCACCGTCTCCCCTTCTCTTGCAAATGCGATATCAGGCATCCGATCCTGCGGATCTTGCTTAAGATCGTTTTCCCCGGTCCTGCAGATCAGCTGTGCCTCGCGCCTGGCCAGCATATCGTCCGTACTGGCCGGATCATGATGAATGATCCTTAAGGCCTTTGCGCCGCACGATTTAAGAACCTTAAGTCCCATTTCTTCCGTCGAGTGGCCGAAGCCTTTGCGGCTCTCATAGTAAGGCTCCGACGTTTCGGAGTACTGTCCGTCGTAAAGGAGCAGATCAGCACCTTCGGCAAATACCGCGAGTTCCTCTTCCCTGCCGCTTCCGTGTTCAAAATCCGTCGCAAAGACCACCGACTTCCCGGCGGCATCGACCCGGTAGATGAGGGAACCGCCCGGATGCGATGACTCCATCACCCGGATCTTAAAAGCACCAAACTGAAAGCACTCTTCGACTTCATGAAAAGTGATGTTTTTCATAGGATAGTTTTTCAGCTCCGCAG
This sequence comes from Lachnospiraceae bacterium, assembly GCA_017455005.1. GTDB lineage: Bacteria > Bacillota > Clostridia > Lachnospirales > Lachnospiraceae > Avilachnospira. The sequence continues at coordinate 3,575 of JAFTBX010000060.1, forward strand.
GCCAGAGCGGCGGATGAAACAGGTGATGAAGCTGCTGCTCCAACGTCTCCCCGCTGCGGGTCCTGCCATAAAACTCTACGTCCCTTCCGGCGCAGTACGTCAGCAGAAAAACCGGCAGTCCGAGGATATGGTCAATATGCGTGTGCGTAATGAGGATGCGCACCGGCTGCTTGCCGGCATTGGCGGATACCGGCTCCTTCGGTGCGTTCAGGATCCCCGTTCCGCCGTCGATAAAGAGTCTCTCACCGCCCGCCTCCATCATATAGGCCGACGTTGCTCCGCCATAATCATCTGTTTGTTTTCCTGATACCGGAAGTGATCCCCGTGTCCCGAGAACCGTCACCCGGACCGTATACTCACTCATACAGGAACGTTCCTCCAACATGTATAAATACTGATACAATGTTAGTTTATCACGTTCGAAAATGATATACAACGCACTTTTCATCAGAGGCATTTTCGGGTCTTTTCTTTTTCATCTGCGGGAGGAAACAGTGACATAACCGCGGCAGATGCGTTATAATGATTTCATGAAGTGATTTCAAGATTCAGATCATAATACCTGGAGAATAGATATGAAATTCTGGAAAATGAACGGCGCCGGCAACGACTTTATCATCCTCAACAACATGGACGAAAACCTTCATCATGATGCCTTTCCCGCGATCGCACGTACGCTCTGCGAGCGTCATCTTTCGATCGGCGCAGACGGCATGATGGTCGTGGAATGGCCTTCCGAAGGCGTCGACGCCGATATCCGCATGCTCTTTTACAACTCTGACGGCACGCTCGGCGAGATGTGCGGAAACGGTGCCAGATGCATCTGCAGATATGTCTATGAAAATGCCCTCTATCACCACGGAGAGTCTGTTCAGGTCATCGAAACAACCGCCGGTATTGTCACGGGCGAGCGGATCTCCGCGCGTCAGTACAGGATTCGCCTGAACGATCCTTCGGTCCTGGAGACCCACAGGCTGCTGACCCTTGAAAAGGAAGAGCTCCCCTTCACACCGGATGTTTTTACAGATGATGTCATCCGCATCCCCTGCGCTTATGTCGAACTCGGCAATCCCGGCCTGCCGCATCTTGCGGTTGAGTATACGGGCATCGTGGCGTCCCTGTGCGGCGCAGACGGAGACCCGGAACAGTCCTTACTGAAGGAAGCGCCTTCGGACCGTCTCCGAGAGCTCGGCCGCTGCCTCCGCTGGCATAAGGATCTTCCAAAAGGCGCCAATGTCAACTTTTATGAGGTCACCGGCACGGATACCGTCTATGAACGTACCTTTGAGCGCGGTGTCGAGGACTTCACCTATGCCTGCGGCACCGGCACGGGTTCTGTCGTCGCCGTCCTCACAAAGCTGGGGCGCGTAAGTGGAAAAGGCATCCTTGTTGGCATGACCGGCGGAGAACTTACAGTCGATATCGTGAGTTCTGACGAAACCTGCAGTATTTACCTCACCGGTCCGACCAACATTGTCGCAAAAGGTGAAGTCACAGACGAGGAACTTATACTTTAACCGACATTTTCACTACAATCAAAAAGCCGGGAGGCACTGAAGCTTCCCGGCTCGTTTTTTGTTTATGAAGTTTTATGCTGTCTTTTTCATCTGCTTCTGCAGCCAGTCCTTGCCGTCCACGAAACGTGATACGATGAAGGAAACGACGTAGTCGCCGGCAGCATTGACCATGGTTGCGGGCGGATCTACGAGGTTGCCGATCGCAAGCGCCAGGGTGTATGCGACTGCCAGCTGCTCCGGAGAGTTGTTGAAGAACATGGTGCAGAGTACGAGCTCACCGACACCGCCGCCGCCCGGGATACCGGACATCGCGACTGAAGAGAACACTGCGACGATGATCGCGAGGATCGCCTTGCCCGTATCAAACGGCATGCCGCTGATACCGAAGAGGAATGCGACCTTAACGATCGCGGACATTGCAGAACCATCCATATGCATAGTAGCGCCCATCGGCAGAACGATATCGGAAACATCCTTGGAGATGCCGGTCTCCTTCGCCACTTCCATATTGGTCGGGATCGTTGCGACAGACGAACAGGTACCGAACGAAACGGCTGCCGGACGGAACAGATGCGCGAACATGACCTTTGCCGCACCCTTGCCGCCGCCAAACTCGGCGTAGATCGGGAAGAAGATAAACATGTAAGCGAAGCAGGTCACATAATAGACGACCAGGGTCTTGCCATAACCGCCGATAAGCTCCGGACCGTAAGTAGCAGCCAGAGACGCGAAGAACCCGAAGAATCCGATCGGTGCGTAGTAGGTGATGATCTTGACGGTCTTCATGATGCAGTTGCTTAAGTCATCCAGCATCTTTGCGGTCATCGTGGAGGGGCCGCCTGCCATCTGGACACCGAAACCGAAGATGATTGACGCGATGATCAGAGGAAGCATCGCTCTGCGGCTTAAGAGCTCGTTAAAGTCCGGCTTGGTAAAGAAGTTGACGATCAGGCTGCCGGTGCTTGCGACGGTCGTATCCTCGGTCTCGGTGACCATGACGTCGATGCTGAAGTCCGCGGGAACAATATTGATCACACGGACAATGACGTACATAATAACTGCCGCAATGGCCGCCGTGACCATGAATGTGACGATGGTGGTGACCATCAGCTTGCCGGCGCGGCCTGCGGTCTTCATGTTGGCGATCGCGGAGGAGATGGATACGAAAACCATCGGAACGACGACGCAGAACATCATGTTGATGAACAGGTCACCAAGCGGTGCGAGCACAGTCGCGCCCGGCCAGTTCAGGCCCAGGACCGTACCTGCGACGATCGCGATCAGCATGCAGATGATAAACCAGTAGTTACTTAAAAATGATCCTTTTTTCATGTTTCCTTTTCGACCCGTTATGATCCTTTTCCTCATTTCAATGCTGTCGGCACCGGTTCATCCTGCCTATATTCAGAAAAAGGCTGTGAAATAAATCCGTGCACCAGAAACAGCCGGCATAAATGCCGGCTGGAATCATTAAAATGAAGGGTTGATCATGGATCTATGTCCTTTCTGCGCGTCTCCCGACGAACATACAGCACGTCTCCCGACGCGCGATGATCAAGCACTGTAGCTGTTATGTAAAACAAAATAAACAGTTGCCTATGAGTACAATATAAACTTTTAACACAGATCGGACAATAATGCAATCCCGGTCCGGACAATGTAAGAATACCATAAGAAAAAGCCCCGGCAGGATCTGCCGGGACTGAACAGTTACTAATACAGTTTACATATCGCCCTTCGCTTCCGCCTTCACCCGGCGCATCGCTGTGATGATATGGTCGTACTCAAGGCCGACGGTGACGGAATCAAAGCCCCGCTCCAGATACTTTCTGCCCGCTTCGACAGTGGGTGCGTACATGATACAGAACTTACCGGCGTCGTGCACTGCCTTCAGGACACGTTCAAGTGCCTTCTGAAACTCCGGATCATCAAACTCTCCGGGCATGCCCATGGCGCAGGAAAGGTCGAACGGTCCGACGAAAATGCCGGAAACGCCGTCGATCGCGCATACCTCCTCGATATGCTCAAGGCATCCTGCCGTCTCGCACTGCGGAATGATCATCGTACTTGCATTGGAGTCACGGAAATAACCTTCCAGCGGCTGCTGCGCGATCTCATCCGCGCCGTAGCCGTCCGCTCTCGTAAAGCAGACGCCGCGGTTGCCGAGAGGATAAAACTTGGCATAGTCAACGATCCGCCGGACCTCATCCACGGTATGGACCTGCGGGATGATCAGGCCTCTTGCACCTACGTCCAGAGGCTTTAAGATCGCGGGACGGCTGCAGTCCTTGACTCTCACGAGCGCCGTGGTGCCGCCGAGCTCCGCGCCGCGCATGATCTCCATCACGCTCTCCGTCTCAAACGGTCCGTGTTCCATGTCGATGATAATGTAATCGATCCCTGAACGGCCGATTGCTTCCGCGATGGAAGCATTGCCCGCGCCAAAGAACGTGCCGACAGTCTTCTCGTTTTTCCGGATCTTCTCCAGCAATTTGTTCTCGAACATAGCTTTCTTTTACTCCTTGCAGTTCGCTCAGATCGAATTCATCTTGACTTACTGGCATGCTTTCACGCCATATTTGTCACTTACGCCTTCTCCGGCTCCGGATACTCCTCGCCGAAGGTCTCGACGGTTACCTTCTCCATGATCTGATCCTCACGCGGCTTATCGTTCCAGTCGGTAGGCTGATCCGCGATACGATCAACCGCGTCCATGCCCTCGATAACCATGCCAAAAGCAGCATACTGGCCATCCAGATGCGGTGCGTCCTGATGCATGATGAAGAACTGGCTGCCTGCGGAGTTCGGGTTCATGGCTCTCGCCATGGAGATGACGCCTCTGGTGTGTTTTAAGTCATTAACCACGCCGTTGCCGGAAAACTCACCCTTGATCTGGTAGCCGGGACCCCCGGTGCCCATGCCGTAGGGGCAGCCGCCCTGTATCATAAAGCCCTTGATGACTCTGTGGAAGATCAGCCCGTCATAAAATCCCTTCTTCACAAGACTGATAAAGTTGTTGACCGTATTCGGCGCAACATGGGGATAAAGCTCGATCTTGATCTCGTCGAGGTTCTCCATCTGGATCGTAACAATAGGATTCTGCATAGTTTTATCTCCTCTTAAAATATTAGACTTTACGGTTACGGATCGGCTCACCCGCGAGATATCGCTTCAGATTGTCGAGACCGATCGCGGCGATCTTGCGCAGCGTATCATCAAGGTGATCACCGCCCGCGATGTGCGGCGTCAGCAGCACGCGCTTCTGGCTCCAGAGCACGGCGTCTTCCGGCATCGGCTCCTGCTCGGGCGTATCGACCGCGGCGCCCCAGAGGTGGCCCTCCTCAAGGACACGGTTCAGGTCCTCGTTATTGCAGATCGAACCGCGGCCGCCGTTCATGAAGATCGCATCCTTTTTCATGCTCATCAGGCGGTCATAATCAAAGTAGTGCGTCATCTCCTCGATATGCGGCAGCATACAGCAGACCACATCCGCCTTTTTCACGAGCTCATCAAGCTCGTCCATGCCGTGCATCTCGTCGATCCCGGCCGCAGGTTTGGACGGATCACGTCTTACGCCGATCGTATGCGCGCCGAACGCCTTGCAGTACCCTGCAAACGTTGACCCGAGGTCTCCGGTGCCGAGGATCAGGATATCCTCTCCCTTCGGGCTCTTGACCATGCCTGCGTCCGCCCAGGTGTGGGCGTTCTGCTGATCGCGGTAGACCGGCAGGTTCTTCATGACAGCAAGCATCATAGCAAACATATGCTCCGCCACGCTGAGCCCATAGGCGCCTGTTGCGGAGCTCAGCATTGCCCCTTCCTTCAGCAGCCCGGGCACCATATAATGATCCACGCCGGAGCTCTGTGCCTGCATCCATTTGAGCTTCTTTGCAGCGGGCAGCAGTGACGCCGGGATCCAGCCCATGATGACGTCCGCGTCCTTCACCAGGTCCTCGTCGACAGGACAGATATTGTTATACTCACTGTCCTTGGTGAAAATGATCTCATTCTCACCGGCGGCCTGTCTGTAGGCCTCTTTTTCTTCATCAGTAAGCCTGAGCAGGCAGACGATCTTCTGTTTCATAAAAGTGCATTCCTTTCTGAGTAATCTGTTTACACAGGTATGTTTGCAGCATTATGATTATAGCATACCGCTATTTTTTTTAAAACTGTCAATACGGAAAGGTTGATTTATGCTTACCAAAGAACGCGCAAAGGAACTCAATGATTCAATGGTCACGGAGGACCATCTCCGGATCCACGCCCTCAACGTCTCCTATGCCATGGGCGCCATGGCGGAGCATTTCGGAGAGAACAAGGAACACTGGGAGGCAGTCGGATATCTCCATGATTACGATTACGAGAAATATCCCGATGAGCACCTCGCCCATACGGCTGAGCCGCTGCTTGCCGCCGGCGTCTCCGAGGAAGACGTCCGCGCCATCCTCTCACACGGATATGAGATTTGCACAGATGTGGAGCCTCTCACCAACATGGAAAAGAGTCTCTATACCGTCGATGAACTGACCGGCATCATCCAGGCCGCGGCCCGGATGCGCCCGAACGGACTCACGGACCTCGAAGTCAGCAGTTTCATGAAGAAATTCAAAGACAAAAAATTCGCGGCCAAGTGCGACCGCGAAACAATTAAAAAAGGTTGTGCCATGCTTGGCATGGAAGTCCGCGACGTAGCGGAGATCTGCATCAACGGGATGCGTCCGCATGCCGCCGAACTGGGGCTGCTTGGAACCGTAAACTGACGCTTACGTCCACAGGATTCCTTCGTGCCTGAGCAGCGCACGTTTCAGCTGCAGACTGTCCTCACGGGTTCCGTAGCCCACCATGCTTCCGTCCGCGCCGATCACGCGGTGGCACGGAATCAGGATAAAGATATGATTCGCTTTCATCGCGCCGCCGACTGCCTGTGCCGCCATTCGCGGAATGCCGCGGCGGGCAGCGATCACGCGCGCGATTTCTCCGTAGGAAAGCACTTCGCCGTATGGGATCTCCCGGACGATGCTCCAGACTTCCTTCTGAAAAGGCGTACCTTCGATCCGGATCGGCACTTCCGTCGGATCCGGGCGCTCGCCGTCAAAGTATCTTTTATACCAGTCCACGGCAATACGAAGCGGGGCGGCAAGACTGCCGTCCCGTTTTATATTGGTCACGCTCGTTTCATCCAGAAACTTTGCCTCAGTCAGAGCTTCATCATCCGCTGTCAGATGCAGCGGGCCATAGGGTGTTTCCACCAGTGTTTCATAATACATAAGTTTATTGCACCCACGCGCCGAGCGGCAGTGATGCGACGCTGCCGTCATTCAGGAAATAATTGACGCCGTTAACATTGACTGTACCGGTCATCATGCGGCAGTCGCTGCCGAAGTAATACCAGAAGTTGCCGCCTGCGGTATCCTGATACCATCCGGGTCCGAAAGCTTCACCTGTCGGCATCATATAAAACCAGCTGCCGTTGATCTTCTGCCAGCCCGTCACCATCAGGTTATCATTGCCGAAATAATACCACTTGCCATCAACAAGCTCCCATGTGTTCTTGGAGTAGGTTCCGTCCGCACGCAGATACTTCCATGTGCCGGTCGGATTCATAACCCATCTGGGGCCCGCCGCGCCGGGACCTGCCGCAGCACCGGGGCCTGCCGCTGAACCGCCTGAAGACGATCCGGAGCTCGCTGCAGACTTCTTTTCCTTCAGGTACGCCTTGATATCGCTCATGACATCGGAGTCAACTTCCAGGATATCAGAAGTAGCTCCGTCATCCGCGGTGCCCTTTACAGGCGTAACGGTGAAATAATACTTACCGGTGCCCTTCTGGGAAACAACCGAACTGAAATCATAGTGATCGGAGCTGGTGGAAGCATCCTTCAGTACCTTTGAGCTGCTGCCCTTATAGAGCTTGACCTTGTACTTGGTGGAGTCCTCCGCCTTCTCCCACTCCGCTGTCGCGCTGCCGTAGTCATCTGACCACCAGGCATCTGTAACTGTATAGTCTTTGTCCTCGTTCTTTGTAGCGGCCTCAGCCGTGACACTCATAAACGTTGCGCCGGTGATCCCGATCACAAACGCGGACGCAAGTACCAGGCCAAAACGTTTTACAATGCTTTTTTTCATGATAATGCCCCCTTATCTATATCCTTATTTCTTCGCAAGCGTCTTCAATGACTCAAAAAGCTCCAGATCCGACGCGGTCACCTTCATGTTGGTATCCATCGTCTTTCCGTCCGGATAGGTCACAGAGATGCCGATTACCGTCCCCTCCGTGATCTTATCCTGACTGAGCGCTCCCAGAAATTGCGCAAACTTCGGATGATTACCTGCAAACGTACTCCAGGCCTTCCGCATTTTTAACATTGCATCTATATTCTCAAACATAGTCTCCTCCTGTGTGTAAACATTATAGTATTATTTTACTCCATTTCCCCCTTAATTTGAACCCATTTGCGCAAATTAAAAAGTGATCGCCTCTTCCCACAGGTGATCACCGCAGTTTTCTCCAACGAAAGAGACCATCACGCTATGATTATTAGCTGTGATGGTCTCACTTACAAGATGCCATTGGAGTAATCCTCCTTCATCTTTTTTTGATAATCTGCAGTTTATTTACTCGGTTTCGTTTCGCTTTTCAGCTTATTATTACTGATAATCCCGGTTCCTTTCCTGAAAGTAGCTCTGTCTACTCTTACCCTTTTGATCATTCTCCTGAAGTTTGTGACCTTCTTTACGATCACTGCCTTATCTCTTCGGCTTCTTCTTTGAACGATCCCGGTTCCCTTTGAACCGGCGGTTTTTCAATGGCACTCGATCACTTTATGATCTCTGTCTTTCGTACTCAAACCGGCTGCCTTATGTCTTAGGTTTCCGATTATCTGTAATAATTACTTCACCTTTCTTTCCACAGGCCTTATGGCTTCGGCTTTCAGATTATCATGTTTCTTGTTGTACTGTAAAGCTGTTCATTTCTTATCGTCCTGAATAGCTATCCAGTTTTCGGCCTCTCGATCTGCGTTTATTATCTTCTTTTCCGTTTTGTTATCCGTTGAGTAACACTGGCGATAACTTTCAGAAGTTTTATCCGCTTTTCTTGAGGTGCCTTTATCATACCATTGTGCGCCTAAAAATACAATGTACAGATATCACAAAGATAAATTGTATTTTTTGGCAAACATTCTGAAAATAAAAACTTCGCGAAAACATAACAAAAGAAGCCGCCCGTTCTGAGCGACTTCTTTGCAAACTCATATTCAGATCTTACGCGATCTCAAACTTACGGATGACCTTCTTCGGACACTTTTCAGCGCAGGCGCCGCAGGCGGTGCACTTCTCATAGTCGATCTTCGCAACATTGCCGTCCATATGGATCGCATCAAACTGGCACTGCTTGGTGCAGAGCGTACAGCCGATACAGCCTGCCTGGCAGACATCCATGACTGCCTTGCCCTTGTCCTTGCTGGAGCACTGGACGCGGACCTTTGCGCTTGCCGGAACAAGCTCGATCAGATGGCGCGGGCAGGTCTTCACGCATGCCTGGCATGCGGTACACTTGCTCTCGTCAACCTTCGCGATACCGTTCACGATATGGATCGCGTCAAACTGACATGCCTTGACGCAGGAGCCGTGGCCGAGACATCCGAACTCGCAGGCCTTATCGCCCGAACCCGGAACCGGAGCCATGGCGTTGCAGTCGTCAAATCCGAAATAATCATATCTGGACGGAGCCTTGTCGCAGGTGCCGGCGCACTTGACGAACGCCACCATCTTCTCCGCATCACCGGCTTCTACGCCCATGATCGCTGCGATAGCATCCCAGCAGGGCTTCTGGCCTACGGGACAGGCATTGACAGGGGCATTGCCCTCGTTGATCGCTTTCGCGCATCCGTCACATCCGGGATATCCGCAGCCGCCGCAGTTGTTGCCCGGCAGTGCTTCACGGATGGCAGCTTCACGCTCGTCTACTTCTACTTTAAACTTCTCACCGAACAGTCCGAGACCAATACCGACAATAATGCCGGTGATGGCGATGACTGCAGCAGCGATGATAATTGCAGCTATGTTCATTTCGTCTCCTCCTTAGTTCATCAGTCCGGAAAATCCGAAAAATGCAATTGACATGATCGCTGCGGTTACGATAACGATCGGCGCGCCCTGGAAGCTGTGCGGAATGTCATTATCCGCGATCTGCTCACGGATACCGGCCAGGAGAACGATTGCGATCAGGTAACCGACTGCAGTTGCGAAACCGTTGACAACAGACTCTGCAAAGGTGTAGCCGTTCTGTGCGTTGGTGATAGCAACACCGAGAACCGCGCAGTTGGTGGTGATCAGCGGAAGGTAAATGCCGAGTGCGTTATAAAGAGACGGCATAGCCTTGTGCATGAACATCTCAACGATCTGTACGAGTGCAGCGATGATCAGGATGAAAACGATCGTCTTAAGGTAATCGAGGCCGAGCGGGATCAGGACGAAGTCATAGATCAGGCTGGCAACGATGGACGCCATCGTAATAACGAAAACGACTGCGCCGCCCATACCGGCAGCGGTCTTGATATCTGTCGAAACACCGATGAAGGAGCAGATACCGAGGAACTGACTCAGCACGACGTTGCTGACGAGACATGAGCTTATAGCAATAGCAATCAGATTCATACTCTACCCCTCCTTACTGTGCTTTTCTGGTGCTGCAGCCCTTGATGCCGCAGGTCATGCAGTTATGCATGCAGGCTTCGCCGCTTTCGGAATCCAGCGGACGGGCGTCACCGTTCGTGGCGCTCGGCATCTTGAGCTTGTTCTGCAGTGCGGTCAGGGCAGCAAAAACAAAGAACGCGCCCGGTGCCAGGATGAAGATCGAGCAGGGCACATAGTTTGCCGGCATGATGCGGAAACCGAAGAAGGTTCCGGAGCCGAGGATCTCACGGATGCCGCCGATGCATACGAGTGCGACCGTGAATCCGAGTCCCATGCCCAGACCGTCAAAGAAGGAGATGATCGGGTTATTCTTCATTGCGAATGCTTCCGCACGGCCAAGGATAATGCAGTTAACGACGATCAGCGGGATGTAAATGCCAAGCGCGCTGTAAACTGCGGGGGTATAACCTGCCATCAGCATGTCGACGACAGTGACCAGAGACGCAACGACGACGATTTCCGCCGGAAGTCTCAGTCTGTCAGGAATCATGTTGCGCATCAGCGCGATGATCAGGTTGGAAAATACAAGCACTGCCGTAGAGGACAGTCCCATACCGATGCCGTTGATGGCAGAGGTCGTGACAGCCAGTGTCGGACAGGTGCCCAGCATCAGAACGAACAGCGGGTTCTCTTTCCAGAGACCGTTAAATATTCTTTCGGAATATGATACTTTGTTCATGGCGTCCTCCCTTCTCAGCTTACGTAATTGTTGACGAAATGGATCGCGGCATTGAGCGCGTTGGTCACCGCACCGGAGGTGTAGGACGCGCCGCTGATGGCGTCGATCTGCTTCTCATTGGCACCGCCGGTCTTGATCAGCGCCAGCTCTCCAGAGGCATCTTTGCCCGCGAACTGGTCTCTGAACTCCGGTTCCTTGGCACGCATGCCGAGACCCGGGGTCTCGCTGATGCTTAAGAATCCAAGACCCGTAAGCTTGCCGTCGGCGTCGATACCGGTAGAGATCTGTACGGTTCCGCCGTAGCCTTCCTTGGAGGAAGCGTTTACGATATAGCCGAGTTTGTTGCCGGAAGCGTCCAGGGCTTCCATTGCGCCGTCAATGCTGACCTTGCCGTAACCCCAGTTTGCTGCATCCGCCTGTACGGACTCCACCAGGGCATCGAGCTCGTCTGTCTCCTGTACAGACGTCATTTCCGGGAAGACCTCCCTGTAGGTCACATTGGCAGCTTCTTCCTGTGCCTTCGCGATCGGTTCGAGGGTCATCTCATGTACGCCGCCGAGCGCAAGTCCCGCGATCAGGGTAATCAGAAAGAGAGTGATAGCGTCTTTAATTATCGTGTTTTTCATACCTTCTTATTACCTCTCTTTCCGAAGGGCTTGGGAATGGTATAACGTTCAATGATCGGAACGAGCAGGTTGCCGAACAGGATGGCGTAGGAAACGCCTTCCGCGGACGGCGCGAAGGTTCGTATAACGCCTGTCATCAATCCCAGGAAGATCGCGTAGACGACCTGACCTCCATGGGTGACCGGGCTGGTAACATAGTCATTTGCCATGAAGCAGGCACCGAAAATGATCGCGCCGGAAAGGAGCTGGAGGATCAGGTAGTTAAAGTCAAATCCGCCCGCAATGAACATGAAGATCGAGAAAGTCGCGATATAAGTAATCGGGACACGCGGAGTGATGATATTGCGCGCGATCATATATCCGATACCGATCAGCAGGCACAGAACGGAAACTTCACCGATGGTGCCCGGGGTGTTGCCGATGAAAAGATCCCAGTAGCTGTACGGGGTGCCCAGACGGATCGCAGCCAGCGGGGTTGCGCCGGTCACGGCGTCAAAGCCGATCGCCGGAGCGGAGAAGTCGTTCATCAGGCCGGCAAAGGAAATGTGCAGGAAGCATCTTGCAGCGATCGCCGGGTTGATGAAGTTCTGGCCGAGGCCGCCGTAAAGCTGCTTAACGACAACGATGGCAAAAACAGCACCGATCATGGGAACCCAGATCGGAATGCTGGGCGGCATGTTCAGAGAAAGGATCATGCCGGTAACGATCGCCGAAAGATCTCCGATGGTGATCGGAAGATGCATCAGCTTCTCGTAGATGTACTCAGCCGCGACTGCCGTTGCCGCTGTCACAATGACAACGAGCAGGCTGTAAAGGCCAAAGTGATAAGCGCCCCAGATGGTGATCGGGATCATCGCGATGATGACGTCGAGCATCTCTCTGCGGGTCGTCAGTTTACTCCTGAAATGCGGTGAGGAGGAAACGTGAGGCAGGCTCTTGATGATGTCATTATCCATTATTATCTCTCCTCCTTACGCTTTCTTCTCCGCCTCGGCCTTCTTTGCGGCCTCGGCTGCCTGTTTTGCCCTGCGGGCGGTCATAACGTCTCTTCTCATCTGCTTGAAGAACTGCGTCAGCGGTCTCTTCGCGGGGCAGATATAGGAACAGGTGCCGCACTCGATGCACTCCATGCCGTTCAGTTCCTCAAACTTCGCGGTATCGCGGCGCTCCGCGGCTTTTGCCATGAGCGGAGGAACCAGGAAGATCGGACAGGCGTCGACGCAGCGGCCGCAGCGCACGCAGTGTGTGCCCGGATCAATGGTCACTTCATCTGTCAGGAACGCGCAGAGCGCGGAAGTATTCTTACATACCGGAACATCTGTGTTCCAGAGCGCCATACCCATCATCGGACCGCCGCAGATGATCTTTGCGGGCGGCTCCTTGAAGCCTCCGAGCGCCTCAGCGATACGGCCATAGGAAACGCCCAGACGGATACGGACATTGGCAGGATTCTTCATGGCGTCGCCGGTGATGGTGATCGCCTTTTCCATGATCGGGGTGCTCTTCGCGACAGCATCATAGATAGCGGCCAGAGTCGCGACGTTGTCAACGACGCAGCCTGCATCCGCGGGAAGCATGGAAGAGTTAATATGACGGCCGGTCACGGCAAAGATCAGCTGACGCTCGCCGCCTTCCGGATACTTGGTGCGCATGGTCGTCACCTGGATCCTCGGCTCATCCTTGATCAGCTCATTGATACGCTCGACCGCGTCCATCTTGTTGTTCTCGATTGCAATGATGCCTTTTGCATTGGGGAAGAGCTGCAGGCAGATCTTAACGCCGCCAATGATACGCTCCGGCTCCTCAAGCATCAGACGATGGTCGTTTGTCAGCATCGGCTCACACTCGGAACCATTCGCGATGACATATTCGATCGCTTCATCGTTCTTCGGTGCCAGCTTGACATGGGTCGGGAAGCCAGCGCCGCCCATACCGACGATACCGGCCTCTTTGATAATGTTGCGGATCTCTTCCTTGGAAAGGATCGTATAATCCCTCTCCTTGCCGATTCCTTCAACGGTCTCGTACTTGCCGTCGCTCTCAATAACAACGGACATGGTCTTGGTGCCCATGGTGGTCAGTCTGGGTTCGACTGCCTTGACAGTACCGGACACAGAGGAATTGACGACAGCGGAAACGAAACCACCCGGTTCCGCGATCTTCTGGCCGGCCAGTACATAGTCTCCCTTGGCCACGATGGGTTTGGACGGTGCGCCGATACCCTGAGACATCGGGAAAACATACTCGCCGTCAAATTCAAGCGGTCTGATCTCGCAATGCTCGCTCAGGTTCTTGCCTTCATAGGTATGGACACCGCCTCGGAATGTCGCAAGGCCCATAATTTACCCCTTTCTTCGTTACATATGCTGCATTTTCTATATATGTCATTTCCGAAGGCCTTATCCAATCGGGTTTTTGGGCTTTCGGGCATGGATATAGTGGAACATGTAGAGTATAGCACATCTTTGTTTTTTTTGTTGTACAAAATATTATGCAATCATTTGCGTGCAAAATATTCGGATGCAAATTAAGTTAAATTATTAACATGTATGTATGAAAATTAACAGGCATGTAGAAAAATTAACAGTTCGATTATTATTTGTGCCCCAATCAGATTTATGATAATATATCATCATTTGAGATCACCGAATGGAGAAAGTTCTGATGAACAGGAAAATGAAAGGCAACCTGATGCTTCTGCTGACCGCCCTGATCTGGGGCACTGCTTTTGTTGCGCAGAGCACGGGCATGGATCACGTCGGACCCTTCACCTACAACGGCATCCGTAACCTGATCGCAGCTATCGTCCTGATCCCGGTCATCATGTTTTTTGACCGGATGAAGTCTGAGGGTGTACTTACGTCCCCTGAAGATCCCGTTTCTCCCTCCGGATCTGACGATGCCAATGCCGGCCGCCGCATTTCGTCTCCCACGGGTCAGGCCTCCGGTAAAGGAGCCTCCGCATCCGCTGCTCCACGTTCCGACGCCGCGGCGATCAACCGACGCTCCTACAGGGACGGCATCATCTGCGGCATTTTCCTTTTTATCGCGAGTTCCTTCCAGCAGTACGGCATCAGCATGACGACCGCCGGCAAAGCAGGCTTTGTCACCGCGCTATATATCGTCATCGTGCCCGTACTCGGTATCTTTCTCCACAAAATGGTATCGCCGGTTATCTGGATCAGTGTCGCGATCGCCGTGACCGGATTTTATCTCTTATGCATCAAGGAAGGCTTCACGATCGGCACCGGAGACCTTCTGGTCCTTTGCTGCGCGTTCTTCTTCTCCTTCCACATCCTTGTCATCGATCATTTCAATGAGGGCAATGTTGACGGCGTCCGCATGTCGCAGGCGCAGTTCCTGACCGTCGCCGTACTTTCGATCCTGCCCATGCTGCTGACAGAGATGCCGAATGCTTCATGGCGTGCTTTCATTGCCGCCATATGGTCAGCGCGATGGTCGATTCTTTACACCGCTGTCATGTCCAGTGGCGTTGCATACACCCTGCAGATCCTGGCGCAGCGTTATACCGAGCCTACGACTGCAACACTCCTCATGAGCCTTGAGTCTGTCTTCGCCGCGCTCTCCGGGTGGCTGATCCTGCACGAGCGCCTCAGCCTTAAGGAATTCATCGGCTGCGCACTTGTTTTTGCTGCAGTCATCCTGGCGCAGCTTCCGGAATCTCTTTTCCATAAAGGCTCTCCCATTACGAAGGCAGGGATATAATAGATATATAGTCATAGAAATACAGTAACGGCAGGCTACTTACATAAGTTCGCCTGCCGTCTCTGCTTGCTTTATAGGGATTATCAGGAATTACAGGTTACAGATTTTCATCATCCAGGATAGCGCCGCGGTTTGCGCTGGTGACCATCGCCCTGTATCTCTTGAGGTATCCTGATACCTTCTTCGGCGGGTTCGGGATGATCTCACTCTTCCTTCTCGCGATCTCTTCCTCGCTTACCTTC
>JAFTBX010000061.1 GCA_017455005.1 Lachnospiraceae bacterium
GCAGCCTAACGCATCTGCAAGTGCGACTGCAACACGGATCGCGCTATACGCATCGTTGCACTGGCCCATATCCATGATGCGGGGCAGTCCGCCGATCGTACCAATATCCAGGTCATTGAAGCGGTACTTTCCACACGCCAGCGTCAGGATGACGGTATCTGCAGGAGCCTGCCTGACGAACTCGGTGTAATAGTTCCTTCCGGGCTTCGCACCGTCGCATCCACCTACAAGGAAGAAGTGACGGATCGTGCCACTCTTTACAGCATCTATGACTGTATCCGCGACACCGAGAACTGCACTGTGGCTGAATCCGGTGGTGACGGTCGTTCCTCCGTTGATGCCGGTGAACTGCGTATCTTCGGCAAAGCCGCCCAGTTCGAGAGCTTTCCGGATGACAGGAGTGAAATCCTTCTCTTCTCCGATATGGACGATCTCCGGATAGGAAACCACCTCCGTGGTGAACACGCGGTCCTTATAGCTGTCCTTCGGCGGCATCAGGCAGTTGGTAGTGAACAGGATAGGTGCCGGAAGGTTCGCAAATTCCTTCTGCTGGTTCTGCCAGGCAGTACCGAAGTTCCCCTTCAGATGAGGATACTTCCGAAGCTCGGGATAGGCATGGGCGGGAAGCATTTCACCATGGGTGTAGATGTTGATCCCCTTATCCTTTGTCTGCTCAAGCAGCTGTTTCAGGTCATAGAGATCGTGGCCTGTGATGACGATGAAAGGACCTTTTTCGACCTTAAGAGGCACGGTAACGGGAGCAGGATCGCCATAAGTTGCAGTGTTCGCCTTATCAAGCATCTCCATGCACTTGAAGTTGACCTCGCCGACTTCCAGAACGATGGGCAGCAGCTCGGTCATGCCCCAGTCCTCGCCAACGGCAAAGAGCGCCCTGGCAATAAACTCATTGACGGTTTTATCCGAATAGCCAAGGACTCCGGCATGGTAAGCATAGGCCGCCATACCGCGGATACCTAACAGGATAAGGGATTTCAGACTGCGGATATCCTCGTCCGCTTCCCAGACCTTTGCCATGTCAAAGTCGTTGTTCCGTCCGCAGGGGGATGCGCATTCCGAACAACGCGGAACGAGTTTCTGCTTCTCTGCATGTACCTCATTGATCAGAACTTGGATCGTGGCTTCGTTGAAGTTCACGTTTGTGATGGTCGTGAACAGTCCTTTGATCAGCAGCTTATAGGTTGTTTCGGTCGGATGCGTATTCCCATCCGTCGCGCGGGCAAGGCCGATCAATGCACCGGTAAGCTTGTCCTGAAGTCCGGCAACATCTGCCTTTTTGCCGCAAACACCGGCGGCCCCGGTACAGCCCTTGCATCCGGCTGTCTGCTCACACTGGAAACAAAACATCTGAGTAGTCGTACCCTTTTCCTTCGGTTCGTTTACTTCCTCGATAGCTTCCGCGGGACAGTTTTCCTTTGCTTCCGCGGCGCTTTCAAGGTCTTCCTCCAGGACTTCCGTTTCGATGGCGATGGCAACATCTTCGTTGCTCATCGTAAACACTCCCGGGCAGATTCCGGCGCAAAGGCCGCAGCCGATGCAGTTGGCGTTAACATGATACTTCATGATTATATCCTCACTTTCTTCTTTGTTGTCATCAGCGAAATCATTTCACACTTTCACGTCCGGATTTTTCTCACCAAACTTCTCCTTCAGCGTCTCACAGATCTCGCTGCGATTCTTGCCCTGCTTTTCCATTTGTTTGACGGTCTTGTAAGCCGCAAAGAGCGTGGACGGGCCGATCTCGGAGCTGAAGTAGCCGATTCCCTGGTTCCATGCCAGCAGCTCGAACACATCGTCCAGTGCCGCACTGTCCAGACCGTGGATGTAGGCTTTCACCAGCTCTCTCGTCGCCTGACGCATCCGGCCTGCGCCGACAGCGTTGGTGAGCGAGAGCAGAAGGCGCATCTCATACGGAAGATGCCTGTTTTCATCGTTCCATGTCAGATCCCAGAAATTTACGGCGATATTTCCGAGTTTCTTGTCGATCAGCGGCATATTGGTCAAGGCTGCCGGACGCATCGGGATGTCCTTTTCTTCCTGCTTTTCCTCCACGCGGTAGAAATACGCATGGAATTCCGCGTCACCCTTCTGTTCGGTATCATGCTCGAAGCCGAGACCTTCCATAACCTCATAAAGGGGGATGGGATCGAAGGACTGGATGATTTCTAGACCGTTACCCACGGGAAGCTGCATCGCCTGACGCTTGATGCCCTGAAAGAAGTTTCCTTGAATCCCTCTGACGTCGATCTGCTTGAATGCAGTCGATTTATCCTTCCATTCAATGTTGCTCATTTTCTTCCTCTATCACTCCAAAATCTGTCCGTCGCAGGAGATCGTTACGACCTGCCACGGAATGAATTTGTCGCTTGCCTTAAGCGCGTTCTCCACAGCTCTCTGCAGTCCGCCGCAGCAGGGCACTTCCATCCTCACGATGGTCACGCTCCTGATATCGTTGTCACGGATGATCGCCGTCAGCTTCTCTGTGTAGTCCACAGCGTCCAGCTTCGGGCATCCGATCAGGGTGAATTTACCCTTCATAAAGTCCTCATGCATGTTGGCATAGGCATAAGCTGTGCAATCCGCAGCGATCAGCAGTTTAGCGCCATCAAAGAACGGGGCCTTCGTTGGCAGGAGCTTGATCTGGCAGGGCCACTGCCCGAGTCGGGAAACCGGTTTGCCAATCTGAACGGAAGCGTTGTCTGTATTCTGCTCAAACTTCATCGTCTGGTGGCCGGGGCAGCCGCCCTCATGATGCGCATGTTTCATCTCATCCATTTTCTTTTTCTCCTTTGCAGCCTGTACTGCCTTTTCGTCATATTCGGGAGCCTCACGCTCTTCAAAGGTGATCGCTCCAGTCGGGCACTCCGGGAGACAGTCACCGTAACCGTCGCAGAAGTTTTCTCTGACCAGTTTGGCCTTTCTGTCAATGATATCGATGGCTCCTTCATGACAGGCGCTGGCACACAGTCCGCAGCCGTTGCATTTTTCTTCATTGATACTGATGATTTTCCGGATCATTTCTCGGATTCCTCCTTTGGTCATCTTGACTCTGTGCCTA
>JAFTBX010000062.1 GCA_017455005.1 Lachnospiraceae bacterium
CAGTCCCTGCACCTGAAAAGGCGAAAATCCTGCTCCTCGGTCCTGCGGATCCTGGACAGATAATAAAACCGAACCCCTTTCTGAAACCAGACCGGGGTACTAAAGAAATAACGAACGGGGCCGTCGCACTAGAGATTTCAATCTGTAGGGCGCGGCCCTTTTTCCATGGGCATTTTTGTTGATTTCTCAGGGAAATTCGTATGAGAAAGCTCATAAGTAAGAAAAATGAAGACCCTAACCACATCCGGGCTATCCCCGGATCTGTTCGGTGAAAATCCGTTTTGAAAGTTTAAAAATTCAGGCGCTTTGCAGGCTGTAAAGATGCTGGCCGTTCCTTCCGGACTGGATCTTAGCGTGAAGTTTGTTGATGTTCCTTGCCATGGCAACGATGATGCTTTCGGCAAGGACATTTTTCTTTCCGCGGCTTAAATACCTGCGGAACTTCATGCCTTCCTTTGTTTCGCTGAAAGATCCTTCGGCCTGTATGCTCCGGTTCATCCTGAGCATGCATCCTTCCTCACTGGTGATGCGCTCCATACACCGCTCCCGGTGTTCCATCATGGTCCTGGCCACTTCCAGATGTTTGTTCCGCAGTTCCATGGGAGTGTGGCTGTTGTTGCCTTTGATGCAGGAACCCTTAAATGGGCATCCGCTGCAGTCAGCGCAGGTGTAAATCGTTGCTTTCCTGACATAACCGCTGGCCGTCTTATGTTTCCGGATGCCTGTGGCTGTAAGATGCCGGCCGTTTATGCAGGTATAACGGTCTTCTTCCGGATCATAGTCCATGTTTTCCGGGCGCCCGATATCCTTCTTATACTTTCTCGTCTTTGAGATCTCGTAATTGTTCGGCTTGATGAATGCCACCTGGCCGTTCGCTTCCAGATAGATATAGTTTTCTTCACTTTCATAGCCGGCATCGGCAACGATGTTCGTATACCTGAATCCCAGGTGTTCCTCCATGCTCCGCATGAAAGGGATAAGCGCGTTCGCATCGGTTGTTTTCTGGCTGATCGTGAGCCAGATGATGAATTCCGAATCAACTCCTTGCTGGAGGTTGTAGGCGGGCTTAAGCTGCCCGTTGAGCATGTGGTCTTCCTTCATCCGCATGAAAGTGGCATCGGGATCTGTCTTGGAATAGCTGTTGCGGTCCCCGCACACGTGGATGTGATTTGTGTATTGTTTCAGCCGGTCTATATATGATTCCAGAAGCTCGATGTCCCTTTGAAGCTGGTTCTTCCGTTTCCCTATGCCATGGACGAAGGTGATCCCTTCTTCTTCCCTGAGCTTATAGAGCTTCTTCCTGACCTTTTTAAGTTTGTGCAGGGTGACTGTCCCATCATGAACAGCCTGGACACCATACACCTCTTCGCACTGTTCGACCAGCGTAACGGCCTTCGCCATCAGCTTTGCCTGGTTCTTCGTAACTGCCTTCTTCCATACAAAAGTATACCTGTTGGCGCATGATTCGATCTTGGTCCCGTCTATGAAGATGTCCTTTCCGGATATCTCCCCGCAAAGATAAAGCCACTCTGTCATGGCCGCGAGATACTTTTCTGCAACTTCGGGGAAATGAAGGTATTTGAAGCGCGCGATCGTGGCGTGATCGGGCGCAGGGGAACCTTCAAGAAGGAACATGAAATTGATATCCCGCCTGCAGGCGGTCTCGATGTCCCTGGAAGAATAAAGACGGTTCATGGCTGCGTAAAGCACTATCTTCAGCATCTGCCGGGGCGTCGCTGTATTTTTCCTTACCCGGCCGTAGGTCCGGTAAAGATCGGTCAGATCAAGTTCCTCCACGAACTGACTCAGCAGGCGCACCTTGTCATCAGATGGGATGATAGTTTCCAGATTCAGCGGAAGTACCAATTGATATCCGCTCTGGAAAAGGGTATAATCCTTAGTGTATTTTTGTTTTCTCACAATTACGATTATACCATGAGAGCCGGGTTCTTCGGAACCTGGTTTTTGTGTTTTAAGGGCATCAGCCGGGCCTTTTATAAGAGCCCGCCCAAAAGAAAACCCACCCATAAGCGGTGGCCCGGTTTCTGCCGGAAGGCAGAAGCGACCGCTTCAGGGTGGGTTGGGAAATGGATCGAGGGCATCGCCCGATGATCCAGGGATTTTAAAAGAGGCCGCCGCTTAGTGCGACAACCCCTTTGCGCCTTGTGTTTGTCTTTGTGCTGCATCCGGAGATTATGCCGGGAACTCCGCCGATGTGCATACCCGTACGGGTGAATGGTTGAAGTCCTCTTTATTACGTGTGATTATGCAGTCGACGCCGCTTCGGACAGCTGTTTCAATCATGACAGCATCTTCATAGTCTGTAGTAGAAGAGAAGAGCGCGCTGCGGCAGTCCGCATCGGTCGTGTCCAGGATCTCGAAAAGCTCAAAGAGTTTCTCCAGTACCTTGCGAGTCCTGGCTTCGTCATGTAAATATTTATGCATGAGGTAATGTATGTCAGTCACTGCGTTTGCCGTGATGCAGCCGGTTATTTCATTGGCTGCAACCTTGAGGAAAAGCTTCTGAGCGTCTGCAGACCATGGCGTCCTGGACTGCATAGCGTCAATGATAACATTGGTATCAAACAAAACCTTCATACGTTGCCAAGCCTTTCTTTTCTTGCGTCATCTATGGACGCGTCATCCGGCAGGATGCCGAACAGAGAAGCGGCAAGCTCCATACGGCTTTGAAAGGGGTTGGTCAGTTTGCTGACTACTTTACCATACTGGGTGATATAGATGTCTTCCGTGAGAGAAAGTGCGATGTATTTGCTAAGGTTGTTTTTGAGTTCGGTCATTGTAATAGACATAGTTCGAAACTCCTTTCTATATCGTACTATTATTATATCAAATCGTACGATTTGTTCAAGAGATACCATTAAGCACGCGTTATATGTTATAATGAATGCTGCATACTATGGCAGGAGGTTACGCATGGGACTGTTTGATTTTTTGAAGAAGTTAGGCGCAGGCGCGGATGGTGCCGATGACGCGGAAGGAAGCGGCAGGGTCAGACCGAAAAAGGCAGAGATCAATGCTGCCGTTGCCGGGATGAAGGACCGGCCGGGAGCGACTTTGATTGACGTGCGTGATCCGATGGAGTACGCCGGCGGACATATCCCGGGAAGCATCAACGTGCCGGTCGGGAGCATTGCCATGATGGCAGACGCAATGCCGGACGATGAAAAGGTGAAGCCTGTCTATGTTTACTGTCTGACCGGGATGCGCAGCAGAAGAGCGGCGCAGATCCTGTGCGGCGCGGGCTTTACGGACGTGACAAATCTCGGCGGCATCAACGGCTGGCGGGGAGAGTTGGAGACATAAGATGGATATATATGAAAGACTGATCGAGCTCAGGGACGCGGAGCGTTTCGGGAACCTGATCGGCATGAAGCACGTGAAGGTCGAACGGGGTTACGCGGAGGCGGAGCTGCCGGTGCGGCCGGAGTTTATCAACCTGCAGGGGACAATCCACGGAGGTGTGCTGCTGACGCTGGCAGATGTGACGGGCGGTACTGCGGCCTGTTCCTATGGCAAGATCGTCGCGACGGTGGATAACAGCTACCATTTTCTGCGGGCGAAAAAGGACATCAAGAAGCTGATCGCGAAGGCAACCACGATCAAGGCAGGCCGCACGATCATCGTGAATGATGTCAAAGTCCTGGACCAGGACGGCACGCTTCTCGGAGAGGGCATTTTCTCGTATCTGCCGCTGGATCTGCCGGTGGAGACATTTGAGCCTGTGGCGACGGCAGAGCATAACAATTGATTGTATCGTTCAGGCGTTTCGAAGGGAACGTCTGTCCGGGATAGACAGCGTTGATAGAAGAAACTTCTGTCCGGGAATGACAGCATTGATATAAGTAATCTGCTCACGGAGGAACATCAGATGAGTAAGAAGATCGCACTGATAGATTACCGCTTCCTGACGAAGGAGCGGATGGAGCGTATCCGCAAAGTCGCGGACGTGGGCGGTTATACGCTTCAGTACTTTGAGGACAATAAAGCCTGCCGGGGACAGCTTACTGACTTTGAGATCCTGTTCGGCTCGGTTTCCCGCCATAACATCCGAGAAGCTGTTTCCGCGAAATGGGTCTGCGCCGGCCGTGTCGGCGTCGACACGGTCTGTGATCCCGCACTCTATGCGCAGCCGGATTGCATCCTCACAAACTCGCCGGGCGTGTACGCGGTTTCAATCGCGGAGCACCTCATCATGACGGCGCTCATGCTGCTTCGCAAGCAGTATCTTTTTGCAGAGCCTATGCGCCGCGGCGAATGGGGTCCGGAGCCTGACGCCATCAGGTCTCTCAAAGGAAGCCGCATCACGGTGCTTGGGCCCGGAGCAATCGGGACAGCATTTGCTATAAGGGCAAAGAGCTTTGAGCCGGCTTCTATCATCGGCGTGAAGCGAAACTCTGCTAAGGCCGACCCTGTCTATGACCGTGTCGTGACGCCGGAAGAGCTCGACAGCGTCCTTCCGGAGACGGACATCCTGGCAATGTGTCTTCCCAATACCTCCGAGACGAAGGAGATCCTTTCCGCAAAGCGCATTGCGCTGCTTCCGCCGTCGGCGTTTGTTCTCAATATCGGGCGTGGCGGCTGCGTGGATCAGGCAGCATTGACCGCTGCTTTGAAGGAAGGAAGACTCGCCGGCGCGGCCCTCGACGTCATGACGCCGGAGCCGCTTCCCACAGACGATCCCTTACGGCAGATGGAAAACGTCATCCTTACGCCGCATATCGCGGGCATTCCGAACCTCGACTACTCGATCGACCTGATCGTGGATGAGTTCTGTGAGGATCTCGCGCGATACATCAAGGGCGAGCCGCTGAAATACGTGATCGACATGAAACGGGGATATTGATAATCAGGAGAAAAAGCCTATGGACACATATAGATATAAAATCACACTCACTGTAAACGGAACCGAGATCGACCTCGACGCGCTCAGGTACTTTATCCCGCTTACGATCCGTGGTGATAAACTCGACGTCACCGGGGACAACACGCATGCGACGATTTCATTTGAAACTAATGAACCATGGCGCGTCATGGAGTACTGCGCGACGGTCGGAGAGATGCATGACATCACGGTGCGGAATCTGAACCTGGAGGTTTGAGATATGATGAATTACAATGCTGCCGGCAAGCTGGGCTTCGGTTTCATGCGCATGCCGCTCACAAACCCCAAGGACGACACTTCGATCGATATGCCGGTGCTGGAGAAGATGGTCGACAGCTTCTTTGATGCCGGCTTTACTTATTGTGACACGGCGTGGATGTACCACGCGCATATGAGCGAACCCACCGTGGGGCGCGCCGTCGTAGCACGCCACCCGCGTGAGAGCTTTACGGTCGCGAGCAAAATGCCCGCCTGGATGATCCGTTCGCATAAGAAAGGCGTCGAGATCTTTGAGGCGCAGAAGGAAAAGCTCGGGATCGACTACTTTGACTATTACCTGGTCCACGATATGAATGCTGCCAACTACAAGAAGGCGCAGCAGTTCGACATGATCTCATATCTCAGGGAAAAGCGCGCCTCCGGTGAGATCCGCTGTCTCGGGTTCAGCTGCCACGATACGGCGGAGCACATTGACAGGGTGCTGACTGAATGTCCGTTCTTCGAGTTCGTGCAGCTCCAGATCAATTACCTGGACTGGGAGAGTGACGACGTGCAGAGCCGCCGCTGCTATGAGGTCTGCGTGAAGCACGGCGTGCCGGTCATCGTCATGGAGCCGGTCAAGGGTGGTACGCTTGCGAAGGTCTCCAAGAAAGTCGAGACACTGCTTCGTTCGGTGCATCCGGACTGGAGCCTGGCTTCGTGGGCACTTCGTTTCGCGGCGGGACTTCCCGGCGTGAAGGTGGTGCTTTCCGGTATGAGCACGCCGAAACAGGTCGCTGAAAATGTTGCCTTGTTCAGGGAGATGGCTGAACAGACGGATGGCATAAAGAAGATAAGTAAGGGAAACACCATGGGGTCACTGACACAGCATGAGATCCTGGGTGAGGAGGAGCTTCGCACGCTTGCCCAGGCAGCGGCAATGATCCGCGGCACGATCGCGATCCCCTGTACCGGCTGCCGTTACTGTGTAGAAGAAAACAGCTGCCCGAAGCAGATCCCGATCGCGAAGTATTTCTCGCTGTATAACACGGCAAAGCTGGAGGAAGTGCATGGAGGAGCAGATTCGGATAAGCTTAATCAGAAGTCGGAATACATGGATTATGTCAACCGCGGATCTGGCGCTGCGGCTGACTGCATTACCTGCCGCAAGTGCGAGCAGGTCTGTCCGCAGCACATCAGGATCGCCGACCGGCTGAAAGAAGTCAGCGCGGTGTTTGATACGTGAAAGCATAGGATTCGACTGTAATTCTGTTTCATAACTTTTAGTATTGCACTCATGTTGAAGAAATGTACAAATTGTACAGCAGATCTTAGGATCGAAGATGATTTTGACCTTGCGAAGATCGCGGACAGCGGGCAATGCTTCCGGTGGGAGCGTGCAGCGCAGCCGGCATGTTACCGCATCATCGCCGGAGCAGACTGCATTTACGTGACGGACCTCGGAGAGGGACGGTTTCGGTTCGAATGGAGCGAATTGTCCGAACGGGACGGCTGTGTCCCAAAGTCCGAATGGAACGGCAGCATACCAAAACACTGGTTCGATTACTTTGATTTTGATACAGACTATCGCAGCATCCGCGCGAAGATCGATCCGGCAGAAGATCCGTATCTGTGGCGGGCATCCGAAGCTGGGCGCGGCATTCGCATACTCCGGCAGGATCCGTGGGAGATGCTGATCAGCTTCATCATCTCCCAGAACAAGAACATCCCGGGTATCCGGCGCTGTATCGAAGCGCTCGCAAGGCTTTGCGGCGAGCGGAGGACCGACTGCCGCGGCGAAGAGTACTATGCGTTCCCGACGCCGGAAGCTGTCGCTGCTTTAAGCGAAGAGGAACTTGCAGGATGCAAACTTGGCTATCGCGGCAAATACGTCCTGGCAGCGGCACGCGCCGTACTCGATGCGAGTATTGATCTCGATTCACTGCTGGAGACTTCCGAGCAGGAGACGATCGAGGCGCTCACCGGCATTTACGGCGTCGGGGTGAAGGTGGCAAACTGCGTTTCTTTGTTTGGACTGCACCATATAGACGCCTTTCCGGTGGATGTCTGGATCAGGCGGATCCTGGAAGCGGAATACCCGGGAGGCTTCCCCTTTGAAAGGTATCATCCGTACTGCGGCATTTACCAGCAGTACCTCTTTGCGTATGCAAGAAACCAGGCAGCCGGCTGAACATGCCGGCAGAGGTGGGGACGTGCGACGGAACTGACATTCACAGTATACGGTCCATATGACCCTGCAACATGTGAAAAAAGTAAACAGATGGTCAGAATACGAATAAGCACAGCGTCGAAAAGACCTGTACAGATCACTTATGGGGAGAAGAAGTATGAAGTATTATATCGCGAGCTGCGTATTTACGGCACAGTTTCCGGAACTGAGTAAGCGGATCCAGGATTACGTGCGCGATCGCTTCGGGCTTAAGGTCGTACGCTGCTGCGTGCCGAGTTATAAGATCAAAGAGTTCGAGGATCGTATGCCGGATGAGGAGAGCCGTGCGCATTGGGCGAGCCTCCCGGACAGCGGGCATTTCCAGGCGGGTGACGTTGTTTACTCGCTGTGTCATAACTGCAACAATATTATTGACGAGCTACACACCGGCGTAGAAGTCCATTCGCTCTGGGAACTGCTGGACAGCGACGAGCATTTCCCGCTTCATGATCTCGGCGGAATGAAAGCGGTTCTGCAGGACTGTTGGCGTTCACGTGATCGTGCAGATGAGCAGGCTGCCGTGCGTTCGCTGCTTCGGAAAATGCACGTTGTTTTTACTGAGGCACCGCATCATCATACAGAGACGGATTTTTGCGGTATCTCGCTTCTGCGGCCGCAGCCGCCGCGCAACCCCAAACTCGCGCCCCGCCACTATGTGGATGGAACGGAGGGCCTGTTTGAACCGCATACGCCGGAGGAACAGGAGCGGATCATGCGGGAATACGTCGCCGGACTTGCGGGGCAGATTGCACTGACAGAAACAGCCGGTGGCGCCACACCACCGACCGTGATTTGCTACTGTCATTACTGCCTTGAAGGCCTGAAGCTTGGCGGCGCGGATGCACATCATCTGGCTGCACTGATGTTCCCGTGAGATGGACCACAAGGCCTGATCAAATATAGATGCAAATGTAGAAAATGGGATCGTTTGCACTTAAGTTTTAGCTTTTTTGGCCAACAAGACAGTGGAATATAGATGCAAAGCGCCAGAAAAGGTCTTGCTGCATCTACATTTTCAAAAAATATAGATGCAATACGGGTTTCAGAATGAAAATGCACCTACATTTTCAGCCTTACGATGAAAAAATGGCTGTAATGTAGGTGCAAAACTTTCTTAAACGGGCATTTGCATCTATATCGGAGATTTATACATTATACACCGGATCACATCACACCATGCTCAGCGCGATGCGCTGCTTCTTTAGGTCAACGCTGACGACCGTTACGTCGACCACATCGCCGACGGAGACGACCTCGAGCGGGCTCTTAATGAAGCGCTCGCTCATGCGGCTGATGTGCACAAGACCGTCCTGATGCACGCCGATATCCACAAACGCGCCGAAGTCCACGATGTTGCGGACCGTGCCCTTTAAGCGCATGCCTTCTTTCAGATCTTCCATGCTGAGGACGTCCGATTTGAGGACAGGCTTCGGCATCTCGTCACGCGGGTCACGACCCGGCTTTTCCAGTTCGCTGATGATATCTTTCAATGTAGGCTCGCCGATGCCAAGCTCCGTGGCGAGTTTTTTAATGCTGCCGGCACGGGAGCGGATATCGCCAAATCCGCCGGTTGCCGTGCCAAGTGCTTTCACGTCATATCCAAGCCGCTCTAAAAGGAGCTTCGCTGCCGCGTAAGACTCGGGATGCACGGCTGTCTGGTCGAGCGGTTCACTGCCGCCGCGGATGCGCAAGAAGCCCGCACACTGCTCATAAGCCTTCGGGCCGAGCTTTGCGACCTTCAGGAGCTCACGACGGTTGCGGAAGCGGCCGTTTGCCTCGCGGTAGCTGACAATGTTGCCGGCGATCGTCTTATTGATGCCGGAGACGTAGCTTAAGAGCGGGGCAGAAGCGGTGTTTAAGTCCACGCCGACTTTATTGACGCAGTCCTCAATGACGGCTCCCAGGGACTCGGCAAGCTTCTTTTGGTCCATATCGTGCTGGTACTGACCGACGCCGATGGACTTGGGATCCATCTTTACAAGCTCCGCAAGCGGATCCTGCAGGCGGCGTGCCATGGAAGCGGAAGAGCGCTGACCGACATCAAAGCCGGGCATTTCTTGCGTGGCAAGCTCAGAAGCGGAGTAGACGCTCGCGCCTGCCTCGTTGACGATGACATATTTGAGGTGATGTGTGCCGGCAGCGGAACCTTCGTGGTCCAGCTCCCGGATCAGTTCGCAGATAAACTGTTCGGATTCACGGGACGCGGTGCCGTTTCCGAGGGAAATGACATCGATCCCGTACTTTGAGATCATCTTCTTCAGTACGCGCTTTGCCTCCTCTGTCTTATTATGCGGCGGAGTGGGGTAAATGACGGCGGTGTCGAGGACTTTTCCGGTCGGGTCAACGACCGCCAGCTTGCAGCCGGTACGGTAAGCAGGATCCCAGCCGAGTACTGTCATGCCTGCGATCGGCGGCTGCATGAGAAGCTGCTCAAGGTTCTTTCCGAACATCTTCATGGCGCCTTCCTCTGCGCGTTCTGTCATGGATGTGCGCAGTTCACGCTCGATCGACGGGGCGATGAGACGCTTATAACTGTCGCGGATCGCGTCCCGAAGGACCGCAGCGCAGTCAGCATCCTTTACACTTCCGATGATCGCGCGGTCAAGAGCGGAGATGATGTTATCCTCCGGCATTTCCAGTGTGACATTCAGGACGCCCTCGGCCTCGCCGCGGTTGATCGCGAGGATACGGTGGCCGGGGATCTTGCTGATGGGTTCATTATAATCATAGTACGCCTCAAAAACGCGTTTTTCATCAAGTGCGTCGATGGCGGCTTCTTCATCGGCGTCGGCATTGGCAGTGGAAGACTTGGAACTACTGCCTGCTTTGCCGGAGGCGACCTTCAGTTCTGAGTAAACGACGGCGGTCTTACCGCAGACCTTGCGGATCGCGTCACGATAGGAGGCATTGTCCGAGATATCCTCGGCAATGATGTCTGCTGCGCCGGCAATGGCTTCTTCGGCAGTGGCGACAGACTTCGCGGGATCTTCCTCATCCGTATGGATATAGGAAGCGGCGATCTCCGCCAGCTTTCCTGCTGCGCTCTGCCCGAGGATCGTATCCGCCAGCGGCCTTAAGCCCTTTTCCATGGCAATCATAGCGCGGGTGCGGCGCTTCGGCTTATAGGGGCGGTAGAGATCCTCCACGGTAACGAGCTTGTCGGCGGCCTCGATCGCAGCGCGCAACTCATCGGTGAGCTTGCCCTGGGACTCGATCGAAGCGAGCACGGCGGCTTTGCGCTCCTCAAGGCCGCGAAGATAACGAAGCTTCTCATCGAGCGAACGGAGCTGCTCGTCATTGAGGGAGCCGGTCACTTCCTTACGGTAACGGGAGATAAACGGGATCGTGTTGCCCTCGTCAATAAGGCTGATGGCAGCCTCGGCCTGTTCGGGACGGATCCCCAGTTCTTCAGCGATTTTCTGTGAAATGATCATACATTTTTCCTGTCTTATCTATAGTAGTAAAGTGATGTTACAACTGAAATATGATTTTTCTCGAATTCCGGGATATAAAATGGGCTTACGAGGCCAAAATTTACAACTGAAATCTGAGTTTTGCAAATACCCGGGTATGGCTCACACGAT
This sequence comes from Lachnospiraceae bacterium, assembly GCA_017455005.1. Classification (GTDB taxonomy): domain Bacteria; phylum Bacillota; class Clostridia; order Lachnospirales; family Lachnospiraceae; genus Avilachnospira. The sequence continues at coordinate 10,916 of JAFTBX010000062.1, forward strand.
CAGGGGCGAGCGTTCGAACTCACTGCGGATGGACCGGGCGGATGTATCTGCCGCCTCGCCGGGGCATCCGTACCGACGGCATTGCGCCTGTGCCGCGTAGTAGATCTGGTCCATGTAAATGCTGCCTTCCAGCAGGTCCTTGTGATCCGCCGGTTTGGTGACGACCGGAACGGAAGCGGAGCGCTGCAGCGCATGAAGCAGGTCCGACGCCTCCCTGCGGAACCCTAGGATACGGATGTGGTTTACATAACCTTGCCACTTCAATTCTTCCGACTGTTCGTCCGTGATCCCGAGGGCGATGTGCAGGAGCGCCCGGCTCACGCGGCTATAAGTATACTGTCGAGTCTTCGTATCCGCAACCCTTTCGGTAAATGTCATCGGCCGGTCTGCATGTCGCATAAGGCGGTCGGCGATCTCCCTCGAAACGTCAAGATAAGCGGTCAGCGGATTTGCTATGTGTCCCCAAGCCTGCGGGTGCGTAGAATTCACGCCATCCGTACACGTATGTGCTGCGGCCAGGATCCGGCTTTCTAAAAGCTGTGTGAACGCGTCCGGGTGGAGCGCATGCCTTCC
>JAFTBX010000063.1 GCA_017455005.1 Lachnospiraceae bacterium
ATCGCCCTTTCACGGCGGTAACGGGAGTTCAATTCTCCCACGGGTCATCCGGCGTCATAGCCAAGAGGTAAGGCAGAGGTCTGCAAAACCTTTATCCCCAGTTCAAGTCTGGGTGACGCCTCTACAAGCGCTTTCTGTTATAAGACAGGAGGCGTTTTTTTATGCTCTGGCCAGGCCGGATTCCGCAAAAAGCAACAGCGTGTTGCTTGTAATATATCTCTTTCTGTATTACAATCGAAGCATGGAGGTGACAACCTATGGAAACAAAAGATATACTGCATGAACTCAGGATCAAGAACGGTCTCTCCCAGGACGATCTTGCCGAAAAAGTCTATGTGACCCGTCAGGCCGTTTCCCGCTGGGAGAACGGCGAAACCGTCCCCAATACAGAAGCGCTGAAGCTGCTTTCCCGCCTTTTTGACGTCTCGATCAACACCCTGCTCGGCTCTCCCCGTCAGCTGATCTGCCAATGCTGCGGCATGCCGCTGGAGGATTCGATCATCGGCCATAACGCGGATGGTTCGTTGAATGAAGATTACTGTAAATGGTGCTATGCGGACGGTACCTACACCTACAGCAACATGGACGATCTGATCGACGTCTGCGTCGGCAACATGGCAAACGAGAATTTCACCGAGGCGCAGGCGCGGGAGTATCTGAAAAAGGTGCTGCCCACACTGGACTACTGGAAGCGGTATGAAGAACTCAGCGATCACGGGCAGTTTGAGGATTTCAAGCAGAAATTGATCGATGAGATCAATGAACTACACATAGAGGGGATGCCGCGGGTCGAAAAGCTGAACGCGCTTGTCGGGAAATACGTGAACCTGGCTTACAGGCTGCCCGGCGGCGTGAGTGCGAAATTTCTGGACGACAATACCACGTATCTGGGCACCCAGCTCGAAGCGGAATACGGCGGAGACCGGTGTTTCGGAGTCCTTGCGAACATGGACTTCATCCTGATCTGCACGTACGGAGCCGAAGCTTCCGATCCGGAGCTCGTTCTCTATAAGAAGAGATAAGCCGGCAGTTTATCTGCTACAGGAAGGCCCCTGCGATATAAGCTACAGAAAGGCCCCTGCGGAAACCGCAGAGGCCTGCTTTTCGTGATAAATCTATCGTTACGAATGGCTTGATCTGCCGGAAATTACATCATTCCGCCCATGCCTGCGCCAGCGGCCGGAGCTGCCGGTGTGGGCTCGGGGATGTCAGCAACGACCGCTTCGGTCGTCAGCAGGGTAGCCGCGACGGAAGTAGCGTTCTGCAGAGCGCTTCTCGTAACCTTAACAGGATCGATAATGCCGGCTGCGACCATATCGACATATTCGTCGGTCAGAGCGTTGTATCCGGTGCCGGCAGGAGCATCCTTCAGCTTGTTGACAACTACGGAACCCTCAACGCCGGCGTTCTCAACGATCTGGCGGATCGGAGCTTCCAGAGCCTTTACGATAATGCGGGCGCCGGTCTTCTCATCGCCTTCAAGCGTATCCGCAACAGCCTCGGTAGCCTTGATCGCGTGGATATAAGCGCTTCCGCCGCCGCAGACGATACCTTCCTCAACAGCAGCCTTGGTAGCCGCCAGAGCATCCTCCATGCGGAGCTTCTTCTCTTTCATCTCTGCTTCAGAGGCAGCACCGACCTTGATAACAGCTACGCCGCCGGCAAGCTTGGCCAGGCGCTCCTGCAGCTTCTCACGGTCGAACTCGGAAGTGGTATCCGCGATCTGCTGACGGATCTGCGCCTCACGGCTCTTGATCGCATCCGGATCGCCCATACC
>JAFTBX010000064.1 GCA_017455005.1 Lachnospiraceae bacterium
CGATGAGATGGCAGGCTACAAGGGCTATGGCTACGCGACAGTCGTGGAGATCCTTTCCGCAGCGCTTGCAGGCGGACAGTACATGAAGGCGCTGACCGGCGTGAGCGCGGATGGAAAGCCGCAGATGTACCACCTCGGACATTTCTTCTTCGTCATCGACCCGGACGCGTTTATGGGAAGGGAAGAGTTCAGGCGCATCGCGGGCGAGATCTGCCGAGAGCTGCGCGCGTCGAAGAAAGCGCCCGGTCAGAGCCGGATCTACACCGCAGGCGAAAAAGCATATCTCACCTGGCAGGAGCGTAAGAAGACCGGCGTGCCGATCAGTCTCGCAGTCCAGAAGGAGATCCTCGAGGTGCGGGATAAACTGAAGCTTCCGTACGAATTTCCGGAGTTTGACGCATAAGGTTCCGGAAACTTAAAGGAGTACTTATATGAAAAAGGTTATCGTCTTCGGAGGCGGCACAGGCCTTTCGTGCCTGCTGACCGGCCTGAAGCTGTTTCCGGTGGAAGTCACGACGGTCATTACGGTCAGTGACAACGGCAGCAGTACCGGCGTGCTGAAGGAAGAACTGGATATACCCGCGGTGGGCGACATCGGCAAGGTCCTTTTAGCCATGGCCAATGTCGAAGATGACGCGATCCGGCTGCTCCGGTACCGGTTCAGAAAGTCGGGATCACTATATAACCACCCGGTGCGGAACATCCTGCTCGCGGCGCTCATTGACCTCAAAGGCGGCCTCACGGAGGCGACTCGTTATATGGCGAAGATCCTCAACGTAAAGGGCACGATCCTTCCGCTTTCGGAGGAACGTATCGAGCTCGTCGGCGAAAGCTCCGATGGCGAGTACTTCGGACAGGTGGCAGTCAGCCACAACATCCGGAACATTCGCAGACTGGCCTACGACCATGACATCCACGTCAGCAAGGAGATACGCGACAGGCTCCGGGAGGCGGATCTCGTCATCTTCAGTCCCGGCAGCCTCTACACGAGCATCCTGCCGCACCTGATCGCTCCGGAAATCACGGAGATTCTGAAGGAAAGCAGCGCGCCGATCATGTACATCTCAAACCTGGTGACCCAACCCGGCGAAACGGACGGCTACAGCGTCAGCGACCACCTTCGAGTCCTGAATCAATACCTGCAGGATCGTCATATCGACGTCGTCATCAGCAATGACGGTGAGATCGATGAACGCATCCAGGAGCGTTACCTAAAGGCAGAGAACAAAAACATCGTAGACCTTGACCGCAAGGCCGTAGAAGCCATGGGCGCGCGGATCATCTCCGGGGACATCTTCAGCATAGATGAGGAAGAAAAGATCCGTCACAACGCGCTCAAGACGGCGTACCTGGTGTTCTCGTATCTCATGGAGGGCGAGTAAATATGAAGTATAATGCGATAAATACGCCGCAAGCAGGGCGTCGACCCGCAGCGAGTATTTTCGCTTCATTGACTTCGTTACAAAACTTTGGTTATAAGAATAAAAGCGAAAATAGGAGCGGGAGGGTTTCCCTGCTGCGGCGTATTTTCGCAAATGGAGTATATCAATGAATCATTATGATTATTTAGTTGTCGGCGCCGGCCTGTACGGTGCCGTGTTCGCACAGCAGGCGAAGGAGTCCGGCAAGTCGGTGCTCATCATCGACCGCCGTGACCATATCGCCGGCAATGTCTATACCGAGGACATCGAGAAGATCCATGTCCATAAATACGGCGCGCATATTTTCCATACAAACCTGAGGAATGTCTGGGATTATGTCAACCGCTTCGCGGAGTTTAACCGCTTCACCAATTCACCGGTGGCAAACTATCACGGGGAGCTTTATTCGCTGCCCTTCAATATGTACACCTTCAATAAGATGTGGGGCGTCGTGACGCCGGAGGAAGCGGCCTCAAAGATCGAAGAGCAGCGGAAGGCTGCCGGCATTACAGAGCCGAAGAACCTTGAGGAGCAGGCGATCAGCCTGATCGGCACCGATATCTATGAAAAACTCGTTAAGGGCTATACCGAAAAGCAGTGGGGACGCCCCTGCACGGAGCTTCCGGCATTTATTATCAAGCGTCTTCCGGTGCGCCTGACATTTGACAATAACTACTTCAACGCGCTCTTCCAGGGCATCCCGGTCGGCGGCTACACGAAGATGGTGGAGCATATGCTGGACGGCATCGAGGTAAAGCTCGGCGAGGACTATCTGAAGGATAAGGACGCATGGGACCGGATGGCGGACCGCGTCATCTATACCGGTCCGATCGACGCTTACTTCGGCTACCGGCTCGGCTACCTCGAGTACCGTTCCGTGCGCTTTGAGACGGAACTTCTGGATAAGCCCAACTTCCAGGGCAATGCCGCCGTCAACTATACGGACCGCGAGACCCCGTGGACCCGCATCATTGAGCATAAGTGGTTTGAGTTCGGAAAAGACGAGGACGGCAATGAATTGCCCAAAACCGTAATCTCCCGGGAGTACTCGTCCGAGTGGAAGCCTGGAGATGAGCCGTATTATCCGGTCAACGACGAGAAGAATGCCGCTCTGTATGCCCGATATAAGGAGTTGGCTGATTCCGAGGAAAAAGTCCTCTTTGGCGGCCGTTTGGGCGAATACAGATACTATGACATGGACCAGGTAATTGCCGCAGCTCTTGCTGTTGCGGAGAAAGAAATGTCTACTTAATATGATGTGAACAGGCAAACTGATATTCTTGTATATATTCGTAGTCTTCCTATAAAGGAGAAAATCTATGAGTTTGTTAATGAGAGTACTTCGCAGAGCATTTCCTTCACTTTACAAATCGTGTAAGGGGCACGTTGAACTGCTAAAGACAGTAAAACAACAGACTGATTCCTTAAAACAACAAAATAATTCCTTAGTGATACGTATCGATAATCTGGAAAAACAGATCGAGAAGCAGCATGACCAAACACTCATACTTTTGAGAGCTCTGGATAATGTGAGAAAAATGTCGGAAGAGAATCTTTGGGCAGCAGAATTCAATAATACGATAGTGGGCAGCAAATGGCTTGGTGACTTGCCTCTTTCCCCTGGAAACTGGGCTATGGGTTATCCTGAATTATACGTGTTGTATAGGGTGCTGGATGAAGCAAGACCGCAAAAGATA
>JAFTBX010000065.1 GCA_017455005.1 Lachnospiraceae bacterium
GGTTCCAATCCCTGCAGGAACCCGATCAGGTCTTCGACAGTCTCTTCTTCTGCGTCAAAACGGTCGGCAATAAATGTTGTACTGTCTGTCAGATATCCTTTTTCATCCAACGCTTCCAGCAGGAAGGCAAGGATCAATGATTCTTTATATGAAAACAGCTTAAAGTCTATCTGTGAACGGAGATAATCCGCAAGCGTCTCACCATGGTCTGTATTAAAGTTCCAGCTGTCCTTTGGGTCGTAATCATCGTCGTTATGCTGGCGCTGTGTCAGATAGTGGTCCTGTTCACCGGCGAGATAATCCTGGTATCTGGAGTCAATGGATTCGCTGGATGCTTTTTCGACCTCCATGGCGGGATTTTCGAGCGCCAGTTCATCAACGTATGTTTCCAGTTCCTGCGAGGTCATCTGCAGGATCTTCACCGACTGGATCATGCGTTGGGATAGATTTTGCTTTTGCTGCTGCCGAAGTTCTAAAGCCATAAGGTTCAGTAAACGTTAGTGCGGTTGTTTGGGTGGTATTACAGTACGAATATATCATGCCGTGAGAAATATTTCAATCAAGCATTCAAAATCTGGCATGGGACTTGCTTAATACTAAGGCAGAAGCAAAGAAATTGGCACAGTTTAAAGTGTGTCATAAATATGTACCCCATATCTGAAGAGAGGAGAATATAAATGGCCGAGAATTTTGATGTACCCTTTGTTGACTGGCATACCGTTCCGACACCTGACTTTGATTCTGTAGTAGGCAAGGGCTGCGGCGCGAGATATATGGATTATACCTGGAGAGATATCATCCTGTACGCGCTCGGCGTAGGCTGCACCAAGGATGACCTCACCTATATCTGGGAGGGCAATCCGGAAGGACTGAAGGCACTTCCGACCTTTGTCCTTGTTACTTACCTCAACGCCATCCAGCTTCAGCCGCAGAGAAAGGTTCCGTATGCTCCGAATGAGCTGACCGGCGATCTGATCATTAAGGCGCTTGGCGGATATATCCCGAACCGTCTTCATATGGGCGTGGATATTGAGTTTTATAAGCCCATCGATCCGTTCTGCGGCAAGTTCCTTACTGAGGACTGCGTCGAGGAAGTCTTCGACTGGGGCGAGAAAGGCATCGTCAACCAGTGTAAGATGGATATGTACGACATCGCGGGCAACCCGGTCGCAACCGTCCGCAGCCAGCATATGATCGCTGCTTTCGGCAACAACGGCAGACCGAAGTATGTTTCCAACAAGATGGCTTATCCGGACAGAGAGCCTGATTTCGTTTGTGAGGACTATATCGCGGACAACCTGGCTGCGATCTACCGTCTGACCGGTGATACCTATGCGACCCATATCGACCCGAAGGTCGGACAGGGCTACGGATATAAGGGTGTCTTCATGCCGGGTCTCTGCACCGTCGGCTTCGGCGCGAGACTTGCCATCCAGGCATTCATCCCGAACCAACCGGAGAGAGTGACACACATTGCGACACAGCTCCGTGCCGTTACTTTCCCGGGCACCAAGGTCACCTTCAAGGCATGGAAGCTCGAAGAGGGCAAGGTCATCTATCGTATGTTTAACGAGGATGGCAAGGCGATCATCGATAACTGCCTGCTTGAGTACAAATAATGCTTACAATACTTTCTATAGTTACTTCCTAATTCCAAAAGGCCCTTTCCCAAGATGCTTGGGAAAGGGGCCTTTTGTTGTAAACATATGTTTTCAGAAGTTATTCGATCCCGAACTCCTCCATCTTGCGGTACATGGTTCGGCGGGAGATCCCGAGGTACTCGGCAGCCGCGGAACGGTTGTTGCCGCAGGCACGAAGGGCTTCAAGGAGCATGTCTTTACTGAGCTTGCGATGGTGCCTGACGATGCGGGTCGGGCTGCCTGAAGCAGGCATTTCACCGGGCACTTGATCTGCGGCTGCAGCGGAGGACCCCATATATGGTATATCTTCTGCTTCGGGCATATGGGGCGAGGCAGGGTTCCGGAGCGGTTCTGCCTGCATTGCAGAGTAAGGATAGGCGACCTGTTCCGAGGATGTGTACTCCGGCACAGAAGCCGCTGATGGCGCGGATCCGGGCCAGGAACTAAAGTGTGACGCGGCGCTTTCTCTCGGCTGCACAGGCACAGACGAAGCGGAAAGCGGGATGTCTGCGTCGGAAGCATCTGATGAAAACCCCATGTCTGTGGATCTTTGCATAGGGTTATCCAGCGTTTTTCTCGTGTTATAGGAGACATTATCCATGATGTACTCGGGCAGTATGATATCTCCCGGGTAGATCTGGACGATGCACTCGACCAGGTTCTGAAGCTCGCGGATGTTGCCGGTCCAGTCCAGACGTACCATCAGATCTGCAGCAGCTTTTGAAAACCGCATGATGTTGGGCTTGTCGATCTTTTGCGAGATCTGGCGGATGAAGTGCTCGGCAAGAGGCAGGATATCCTCCTTGCGCTCCCGAAGCGCGGGCAGATTCAGCTTCATGGTGCTGAGCCGGTAGAAAAGATCCGCGCGGAACTGGCGCTGGCCGATCATCTCTTCGATATTGGCATTGGTAGCGGCGATAATACGTACGTCGGCCTTGATCAGCTTGTTGCCACCGAGACGCATGAACTGCTTCTGCTCCGTGATACGCAGGAGCCGCACCTGGAGATCGAGCGGCATCTCACCGATCTCATCAAGGAATATCGTACCGCCGTTTGCAAGCTCGAATTTGCCGATATTGCCGTTTTTCCTCGCGCCGGACAAGGCACCGCTTTCATAGCCGAAAAGCTCGCTTTCGATCAGGTCCCGCGGCAGCGCGCCGCAGTTGAGAGCGATGAAGGGCTTGTTTCTTCGGGGACTGGCGTTATGGATCGCCTGCGCGAAGATATCTTTTCCGGTGCCGCTTTCGCCGAGCAGCATGATGTTGCTGTCTGTCAGCGCCATCTTCTTGGCGCGGTGAATGATGTCGCGAAGCCGTTTGTTATTGCCGATGATGTCGTCAAAGGTCTTGATCGCACCGTTTGCGACCTTGTCGGAGAGCTCGGCAGTGATCTTCTGCTGGGTCGTAAAGTAGAAGGTGACGCCGTGCGCGTTGACGCTCGGCTGGTTAAAGGCGTCGGTGGAAGCGATGACGTCCACATCTTTCCCATGTACTGTAACACGCATCGGGTAATTGCTGATCGTCTTATGGTTATGAACGATCTCCCAGAGCTCCTGGTTGGAGGGAAGCGGATCGATCAGGGCCTCTACCGGCTGATAGTACATAGAGACGGGTTCCGTCTCGAGGATGCGGAAAAGTTCATCGTTATAATAAGTGGCCAGACTGGTGCCGTCCGAGCTCATCATGTTGTCGATGGAGAGCACGCCGCGCCCGCTGCGTTCATAATACATCGTCGCGATATTGTTGAACTGCAGCGTGATCATCATGTCGTGAGCCGTGCCGCGGATCATGGTGAGATATTCCGGCCAGGCGTATTTTTTCGGCGCTATGATCGCCACACCGCACTGTTCCATCGGCTCATACGGCTCATAGGGACTCAGCATGCGGATCGGCGCAAAATATACGGCGAGCTCTTTCAGGATCTCATTTTCATGCTCATCACCGACAGAGGAAAGAGACTTGTTGCTGCGAAGGCCTTCGATCGCAGCGTTATAACCGATGCTGGTCCAGTCGCCGCCCGCCCGGACGCCGCCGCGGGCAAACCACTCCAGCGTCAGCTTATCCTTGGCGTAGAGATCAAGGAGGATCCCTTCGTTCGAAAAAAGGCCGAGGACATAGGGCGTTCCGGACTCATCGAGGGAGATCGTCTTACGGACATAGCGCTTGATGAATGTATAAAGACGGGAAAGTGACCGGCGGGTCGCTTCCAGTTTTTCAAAGGGATAATAGTCGATGGACTCCAGATTGATCTGCTTTCCTGACATAGGTATGCTCCTTTTTAAAGTGTGTCAATTTGGCTTTTTATCTGTGATTGTAACGGGTGTGTCACATCACGCACATCATATCACATGGCACAGGCTGTGTCAAAGCGACTGATCGCATTGGCATGAAATTTGCTTTATTCAACAGTATACTTTATAATCTAACTGTATCGTTTGACAAGGAGGAAAACCGGATGTCAGTAAGAAATAAACCCATGGGACGTATCCCTGTACAGGTGATCGATGATCTCTGGAAGGACAGCATTGACATGCATATCCATCCCGGCCCGGATCCCAACGCCGAGCGCCCGATCGACAGCGCGCAGGTCGCAATGTACGCGGAAGAGGCAGGCATGAAGGGCGTGGTCCTGAAGAGCTTTACATACAACACCGCGTCAGATGCCTATATCATACAGAAGAACATCACGCCGGATGTCCATGTCTTCGGCAGTGTCGTCATCGGTTACACGACGACCGGCGGACTTACCTATGCGGCAAAGACGATCGAGGCTATGGCAAAGATCGGCTGCAAGGTCGTATGGTTCCCGGCAATGGACGCGGAATGGTGCCAGTCCTATCTCGGCCATCCGGGCGCAGGTATCTCGATCCTGAAAGAAGACGGCAGCCTGAAGGATGAGGTTTATGACATCCTGAAGGCAATCAAGCAGTATAACATGGTGGTCTGCTCCGGACATATGTCCTATGCGGAGAGTACGAAGATGTTTGACGCGGCGATCGAACTCGGTATCGACAAGATGGTGGCTACCCATCCGCTTGCGGAGCTGAGCCGCTTTACGCTCGAAGAGATCAAAGAGTTGGCGGATAAGGGTGTATATATCGAGCATGTCTACGGCACAACGATGCCGCGGCTCGGAAACCTCGACCCGAGCGACTATGTGGACTGTGTCAAAATGATCGGCGCGGAACGCACGATCATGGGCACGGACCTGGCACAGGTCTGGGATACGGATCCCGCGACCGGCATGCGGCTCTTCATCGCGCAGATGATCCAGTTCGGCTGTACGCCGGAGGAAGTAGAGCTCATGTGCAAGAAAAACCCGGCAAAGCTTCTGGACATTGAATTATGAAAAGACCTCTGGATGGAATCAGAATCATAGAACTTGGCAGAACGGAAGCCGCAGGCTCGGCAGGGCTGATGCTTTCTGACCTCGGCGCGGAAGTGATCCTGATCGATCCGCCCGGAGGATGGAAGGATCCTTACGGTATCAGTCATGAGGACAGCATCACCTACGGCGAACTGTCCAATGCGGAGCGCCTCTGTGACAGGGGCAAAAAGAGAGTGTTCCTGGACCTGGCGGATGAAAAGCAAAAGCTGCTGTTTCTGAAACTTCTCGGAACGGCAGACGCGCTTTTAGACGGCCTGCAGCTCGGCAGACTGGCACAGCTCGGGCTGACACAAAGTGTGCTGAAGGAACAGTTTCCGAAGCTGAGTTATGTCTCTGTCAGCGGATACGGAACAACCGGGCCATGTGCGGGCAGAAGCTGGAGCGAGGCAACGATCCAGGCGGAGTCCGGCTTCGTATCCACAACCGGTCCCGAAGGCGGCGATCCTGTCCGGAGCGGCGGCGATATGGCGAACTTCCTCGGCGGCATGATCATGTGCATTACGACACTGATGCTGCTTGCGGAAAAGGCAAAGAAAGAGGCAGACGGAAAAGAGTTTGCCGGAAGATATGCGGATGTTTCCATGATGGATTCGATCGTATTCGGTCTGGAAAACCAGTTCAGCCTGTACTTAAAGAGCGGCATCGTCCCGAAACCGAAGGGCAACCACTATGCGCTGTCCGCACCGGTCGGCAACTTCTCATGCAAGGACGGTGAGATCATGATCTCTGTTGCAACCGAGGCACAATGGCAGGCGTTTTCGGAAGTGCTGGGCCACCCGGAATGGGTCGAGCGGCCGGAGTTCATCAACGTCAGCCGACGGATCGAGAACTACAGGCTTGTCGGAGAAGCGGTCTCGGAAGTATTTATGCAGTATACGAGAGCCGAGCTTATGGAGATCCTCCAGCGCAGGAGCTGCATCTACGGATGTATCAATGACTTTACGGAAGTCACGGAACACGTGCAGACCGCCGCAAGGAAGATGTTCATGGATGTGCAGTCGGCAGACGGCACAAAGTTCAAGGCTCCTGCCAACCCGATCCTGATCGACGGCACACGGATGCAGTCAGATAAGATCAGCGCGGCAGGCGCGCAGTCGGAAGAGATACTGGGTATACTGCATTAAGCAAGACACAAAAATGACACACAGCGGTGTGCGTGTGCCATCATAAGATCATAATAACGTGACATTTAATGACACAGAGCAATTCTGTGTCATTTTTTGTGCTTATGAAACCCGTAAACGGAAACGGCCAAAGATCCAAAAAGATACTTTTTAGACAGAACCTACAATTTTCAACCCAGGCATTTATGAACCATTGACAAAAAAACGATAATTTCAAAAGTTGGCACGGTACTTGCTTTAAAGAGAAGCAGAAAGTTAACGCCGGTCAAAGGCATTGAAGAAAAGGAGATAAATACTATGAGTAAACCTTTGGAAGGATTCCGCATCCTTGATTTCAGCCAGTTCATGTCAGGCCCGATGTGCACCCTGCTTCTGAGTGACTTCGGCGCAGAAGTTATCAAGATCGAAAACCCGCCGATCGGCGACAACACCAGATACGGCAACATCATTGACCACGATGTCAGCAGCCACTTCGCTACCCGAAACAGAGGAAAGAAGAGCATCGTCCTCAACATGAAGGATGAGGCGCACAAGAAGCTTTTCCTGGAGCTCGTCAAGACGGCCGACGCAGTCATCGAGAACTATAAGCCGGGCACGATGAAGAAGTTCGGCATCGACTATGACGTACTGAAGGAGATCAATCCGAAGATCGTCTTCACTTCCATCTCCGGTTACGGCCAGGACGGCCCTTATGCAGGACATGCGGCATTTGATCAGACGGTTCAGGCTGAATCCGGCATCATGAGCATCACCGGTCCCGAGGGCGGCGAGCCTGTCAAGAGCGGCGGCTCCATCGCTGACTATTCCGGCGGACTGATGGCCTGCATCGGCACACTGATGGGTATGCTTGAGGCACAGAAGACCGGTCATGGCCGCAGGATCGACGTCTCCATGATGGACAGCCTGATCTTCTGCATGGAGAACCAGTTCAGCTCTTATCTGAAGACCGGCAAGGTTCCGAAGCCTATGGGCAACAGCTATGCTTCATCCGCACCGATCGGCGCATATAAGTGCAAGGACGGCAAGTCCCTGATGATCACGGTCGGTACCGACGCACAGTGGAAGACCTTCTGTGAGGCACTTAACCAGCCGCAGTGGTACGCAAATGAGAACTGGGCAACCATGACCCAGCGCGCAGGCGACTATAAAGCCATCGACGCAGCGGTCAACGAGCTCTTCTCACATTACACCAGTGACGAAGTCGCTGACATGCTCTTCAAGGGCAACTGCGTATACGGCAGGATCAACAACTTCGAGGATGTTGCGAACCATCCGCAGGTTGCATACCGCAAGACGATCGTCAACGCAAACTATAAGAACGGCGTATCCTTCAAGGTTCCGGGCAATCCGATCTGGATGAGCGATGTCGAGCGTGAGCTGGATTATGATACAGCGGATCTCGGACAGGATACTTACGAGGTTCTCGGCGAGGTTTGTGATCAGGAGACCCTGCACACTATGTTCGACCCGATCATGGCAAAGGTTGCTGACGCGCAGGAAGCTATCTACGCAAAGTCAAGAAAGTAATCATCTTTCTACCATATAAGGAGGGAAATGTATGGATCTGAAACTGCAGGGCAAGGTGGTAGCCATCACCGGCGGATCCGAAGGAATCGGATACGCCATGGCGGAAGCCTATGCCAGAGAAGGCTGTAAAGTAGCGGTCTGCTCCAGATCCCAGGCGAAGCTGGACAAAGCGGCTGACGAGTTTAAGTCAAAGGGCCTGGGCGAGCTCTATACAGAAAGCGTAGACGTCAGTGAAGCTGACAGGCTGTACGCTTTCGTGGACCATGTCAAGCGGGATCTCGGAAGGATCGATATCTGGGTCAACAACACGGGTACCACGATCGTGAAGTCGATCCTCGAGCTTTCACTCGATGAGTGGAACTTCGTCCTTCGGACGAACCTGAACTCTTATTTCATCGGCACACAGGCCGCGGGCCGTGTGATGAAGGAGCAGGGCGGCGGCGTTATCCTGAACGTCGCATCCTTCGGCGGCATCCTTCCCCCGATGTACAGAAGCGCTTACTGCACCAGCAAGTTCGGCATCAACGGCCTGACACGTATGGCAGCAGCAGAGTTCGCTCCCTTCGGTATCCGTGTCAATGCTGTCGCACCCGGCACGATCAACAC
>JAFTBX010000066.1 GCA_017455005.1 Lachnospiraceae bacterium
TCGATGGCCAGGAGAATCCGTACGCAATCATCTACTACGGCAACAAGCTTCATGAGATCCAGCCGTACATCACTCAGAACGATGTATTCTACATCCCGGCAGTTCTCTGCATCTCCGAAGACGTATTCAACGGTCTGACCGAAGAGCAGCAGGGATGGCTTCTCGAGGCATCTGAGCTTGCAAAGCACGAGCAGAGAGCAATCGAGAGAGGCATGCAGCAGATGGGCCGCAAGAACATGGAAGCATTCGGCTGCACTGTATCTGATGTAGATCAGGCAGAGTGGATCGAGGCTACCAAGTCCGTTTACGACGATGCATCTCTTGGTATCGATGCAGACCTTCTTGCAAAGATCCAGGCTGTTACCGGCGCAAACTAATCCGCAGCAACCAGCTGAACAAGTAAACTAACTTCGACGTCCGGTCTTCCGGCTAAGCTGCCGGAGGACCGGACGTACGCAAATCATCAGTTTCTTAACACTATTTTCACAGCCATGCTGTGAACAACAAGGCATAACCGATTATGCCGCTTTTCCGCGGAATTTCAGAGGGGAGACCGTGTGAAAACAGTTTGAAAGGAGGCCCACTTTTTTATGAAAGTACTCGAAGGCTTCAAGAGAGTCATGGAGTTCATCGTAGTTATCATAATGATGGCCATGGTCGTCGTTATCTTCTTAGCTACCTTCGGACGCTATACCGGCGTGTTCTCTATTCCGTGGAGTGAGGAATTTGCAAGATACTGCATGGTCTCCATGGTCTATCTTGCGTCCATGCTTGCGGCTGCCAAGGGAGCGCATTTCTGCGTTGAGATCGCAGACGTTATCCTTCCCAAGCCGATCCTTAAGATCGTCAAGATCTTCAACATCATCGCGGTTGATCTTTTCTCGCTCTTCATTCTGAGACAGGGCTGGGGAATTTCTTCCAAGATGCTTAATCAGGGAAAGCTGTCCCCGATGCTGGAGCTTCCGCTCGGCGCAGTCTACATGGTGATCCCGGTAGGTCTTTGCTTCATGGCGATCTACTTCACCATTTATAACATTCAGAAAATTAAAGAGATTTCAAATAAAACGGAAAAGGAGGACAAATAAATGTTAATGGGTTTATTGTTCGGTTCCCTTTTCTTCCTTCTGTTCCTTGGTATCCCGATCGGTACCTGCCTTGGTATCTCCGCGGCGATCACCATGTATCTTACAGGCAATATCCAGTACCTGAACTCGGTCGTTACCAGACTGTTCACCCAGGTCGATAACTTCGTCCTGATGGCAGTTCCGTTCTTCATCCTCGCCGGCAACATCATGGCTGAGGGCGGTATCTCCAAGCGACTGATCGCTTTCTTCGAGATCCTGATGAAGCACGTTCCCGGCCGTCTGGCTGTTATCTCCGTTGTCGCATCCGCGTTCTTCGGAGCGATCTCCGGTTCCAACCCCGCAACGGTTGCTGCTATCGGCGGCATCACTGCTCCGCGTATGCTGGAGAAAGGATATCCGAGAGATAAGGTTGCTGCGATCGCGGCTTCCGCAGGCACCCTGGGCGTCGTTATTCCGCCGTCCATCCCGATGGTCACCTACGCGGTCACCGCTGACCAGTCCATCCTGTCGATGTTCAAGGCAGGCTGGGTACCGGGTATCTGCCTTGCAGTGGCACTGTCCATCACTAACATCGTTACCTGCCATGAGTATGACTCCGTTGACCGTACCAAGTACACCGCAAAGGATTACCTGGTCCGTTTCAAGGATGCTGTTCTGGCTCTGATGATGCCGGTCATCATTCTGGGCGGTATCTATGCAGGTGTCTTTACTCCGACCGAGTCCGCATCCATCGCGTGCGTTTACGCGCTGATCGTCTCCGCAGTTATCTATCACGAGCTTACTCCGAAGATCCTTTACAAGATCTTCCTTGACTCTGTCGTCAGCTCTGCCTGCGTGCTGTTCGTCGTCGCGATGTCTGCACCGTTCGCATGGTTCATGACCTCTGAGAACATCCCGAACATCATCTGTAACGCTGCACTGTCACTGTTCAGCAACAGGTTCGTCATGCTCCTGGTCATCAACATCATCCTGCTGTTCCTGGGCTGCTTCCTTGAGACCCAGTCCATCATCCTGCTGGTCACCCCGATCCTGCTTCCGCTGTGCTCCTTCCTCGGACTCAGCCCGGTTGCTCTCGGTCTGATCATCATCGTCAACACCTCTATCGGTATGATCACTCCGCCGATGGCAGTCAACCTCTTCGTTGCTGCCGGCGTTACCAAGTGTACGATCGGTGAGGTGTCAAAGAAGATCATCCTTTATCTTATTGTTGAAGTCGGTGTTCTTCTTCTCTACACCTATCTGCCGGTTATTTTCCATATTCCGATCGGTGCATAAACATAAGTCACTTATAGCCGGTGCGGGATACTCCCGCACCGGTTTTCAAAAGAAGGTATCCACGATTTCCTGTTACTTTACTAAGGAGGAAATGTTCCTATGAAAATGAAAAGCAGCATTACCACAGAAGGCATTGACCGTTCCCCGCATCGCGCGCTTTACTATGCGTCAGGCATCCTTCCCGAGGATCTCGGAAAGAAGCCGATCATCGGTATCGTCAATACCTATAATGACACCATGCCGGGCCACAACCATCTGGACAAGCTGGTCGTAGCAGTCCGTGAAGGCATCTGCGAAGCAGGCGGTATCCCGAAGGAGTTCCCGACCATCGGTATCTGTGATGGTATCGCTACCGGCCACTATGGCATGCATTACCCGCTTGCCAGCCGTGAGCTGATCGCAGACTCCATCGAGTGTATGGCTGAGGCACATCAGTATGACGCGCTGGTCATGGTCGTCGGATGCGACAAGATCGTTCCCGGCGCCCTGATGGCGGCTGCACGTCTGGATGTACCGGCGATCCTTCTGACCGGCGGCCCGATGCTGACCGGTTACTGCGAGGGCAAGCCGATCTGCTATAACGACATCGTTGAGGCGCAGGGTCTCTTAAAGAGAGGCATCATCACGCAGGAGCAGATGGACGAGATCGAGCGCACCGCGCTTCCGACCTGCGGTTCCTGTAACATGCTCGGTACTGCAAATACCATGTCTTACCTGACCGAGGCTCTCGGCATGTGCCTGCCCGGCGCTGACATTCCGTCCGCTATGAACGAGAAGGTCGCGATGGCTAAGCGTACCGGACGTAAGATCGTTGAGCTCTGGGAGAAGGATATCCGTCCGAGCCAGATCATCAACGAAGTCGGCATGCACAACGCTCTGACCGTAGATATGGCGATCGGCGGATCCAGCAATACCATGCTGCATCTTCCCGCGATCGCAAACGAGGCAGGCGTTCCGTTCTCCTTCGACGAAGTCGAGAAGATCTGTGCCGCAACTCCGCACCTTGTGAAGTTAAAGCCCGCCGGCACCTACTATCCGGAGGACTTCTCCAGAGCAGGCGGCGTCAAGGCTCTGATGAAGAGACTGGCGGACCTCGGCCTCCTTAAGGACAACATGACCACCACGGGCCAGATGCTGTTTGAGAACATCAAGGACGGCAAAGTCCTGAATGATGAGTATATCCGCACGAAGGAGAATGCATTCTCACAGACCGGCGCGCTGCGCGTGATCTACGGAAACCTTGCGGAGCAGGGCTCCATCTGTAAGGTCGCAGGCGTTCTGCCGGAGATGATGGTCCACAAGGGACCGGCACGTGTCTTCGATCAGGAAGAGCCGGCTGTCAAGGCGATCTATGACGGCAAGATCAATCCGGGCGACGTTGTTGTCGTTCGTTACGAAGGCCCCAAGGGCGGCCCGGGCATGAGAGAGATGCTTACCTTTACCGGCGCTCTGTTCGGCATGGGTCTTGCAAACTCTGTCGCGATCATTACTGACGGACGTTTCTCCGGCGCTACCAGAGGCGCAGCGATCGGTCACATTTCTCCGGAAGCGGCTGACGGCGGTCTGCTTGCATTCATCGAGGAAGGCGACACGATCTCGATCGACCTCAACAAGTGCACGGTCGATCTGCTCGTTGATGAGGAGACCATCGCAAAGCGCAAGGCAAACTGGAAGGCTCCGGAGCCGGATGTCAAGAAGGGCAGCTATCTGGATCGTTACGCAAAGCAGGTACAGTCCGCGATGACCGGCGCGATCCTGAGAAGAGACTGATCTTCCGATAAGAATCGTATTTATAATTGATTGACAGGCATGCCCGTATTTGAAGGTCCCTTTCAAATGCGGGCATCGCCTTATCGGAGAAGCTTATGAACATACAGAAAATGGTTCTGATCACATTGATCATCCTCCTGAGTTTATCAGTAGGGTATCTCAAGTATGACAGAACAAAAAGAATAATCGCAATTGTCGGGCTTGGCATCGTGCTTGCCATTTATGTCGCAGTCACACAGCCGGCTATCCTGGCAAGATGAAAAAGGCGTGTTTATGGAGGAGTGAAAAGCTCCTCCATTTCTGTCTGTAAAGCCTGACGGGTGTTCGAAGACCGGCGCCGAATAAAGCGGATGCCAAAAATGAGAAAGAACAGGTCAAGGACCATCATTTCATGGGGCCTTCTTTTCTGGGAAAATTGTATCAGAAATCAAAAAGCTCGCTGACACAGCAAAACCGAAAAGTGAAGTGAGACTGATATCATAAGAGAAGGACAACATGGATCTTGCTACGATCGTAACCACGGTTAACGACATTATTTGGGCACCGCCGCTTGTCGCGCTGTGCCTTGGCGCAGGTGTTTTTCTTTCGATTTACCTCAAGTTCCCGCAGTTCCGTCATTTCGGAAAGATGGCGAAGCTGACTGTCAGTGCGGAGACCTCAGAAGAGGGCATCACCCCGTTCCAGGCGTTCGCAACGACCGTCGGATCCCGTGTCGGCATGGGTAACATCGCCGGTGTTGCAACCGCGATCTTCTTCGGCGGCCCGGGTGCCGTGTTCTGGATGTGGATCATCACGCTGTTTGGCGGCGCGTCAGCATTTGTAGAAGCTACGCTTGCGCAGGCGTATAAAGAGAAGCTTCAGGGCGGAAACGAATATGTCGGCGGCCCGGCTTACTTCATTGAAAAAGGCCTCAAGCTTAAGTGGCTCGCAATTCTTTTCGCGATCGCGACTGTTATCGGCCCCGGAATCACGATGCCGGGTCTCCACACCAATTCAATCGCGAACGTTTTCCATAACGCTTTCGGCACCCCGGAGATCGTTGTAGGAACGATCCTGACCGCAGTCCTGGCGCTGGTCGTCTGCGGCGGCGTAAAGAGAATCGGTAAAGTCGCCGAGATCCTCGCACCGGTTATGTGTGTCGTCTACATCCTCCTGGCTCTTATCGTTGTGTTCCTGCAGATCGGCCAGCTTCCCGGCGTTGTCGTTCTGATCATCAAGAGCGCGTTCGGCGCGGAACAGGCATTCAGCGGTATCGTAGGTTCCATGATCAGCTGGGGCGTCAAGAGAGGCGTCTACTCCAATGAAGCAGGACAGGGCTCCGGTGCAATCGTCTGCGCGGCATCCGAGACCTCACATCCGGCGAAGCAGGGCCTGGTACAGGTATTCTCCGTTTTCATCGATACGCTGATCATCTGCACAGCTTCCGCAGTTATCATCCTTCTGTCCGGTTACTATAACGTACAGGGAGCAGACGGCGTTATGATCGTCAATGGCGCAGGAGACACAGCATACGGCATCCTCTACGCTCAGGAAGGCCTGAATGCGGTCATCCCCGGAACCTGGAGCGGCGCGGTTCTTGCAATCGCTACGATCATGTTCGTTTTCACCAGCCTGATGGGTTACTACTATGAGGCCGAGAGTAATGTCAATTACCTGACCAAGGGCAGCAAGACGCTGGTATGGGTCTTCCGTATCGTTTTCATTGCATCTGTTTTCTCCGGCAACCTGATCAAGAGCGACGCGCTCTGGACCATGGGTGATCTGGGATGCGGCCTGATGGCATGGTTCAACATCATCGCGATCCTGCTGCTGGCGAAGAAGTGCAAGGAGATCCTGATCGACTTCGAGAAGCAGGACAAGGCGGGTGTGGATCCCTGCTTTGATCCGGCAGCGTTCGGCATCGAGGATAAGACCGGCGCCTGGGACAAGTACGCTGAAATAAAGAAGAGCTACAAACTGTAACTAATATCCCCTTTCAAAGAAAGGCCCGCTGGCTGAAAAACAGCTTGCGGGTCTTTTAATGTCTTGCCTTCATAACAAATCAATGATAAATTGAATAACAGATGGATAAAATGTCCCGCAGATCATGATCTGAGAGAGGTGTGGACCATGCTGAAAGCAGTCGTAGTAGATGATGAGACCAGAACGGAGAGCATCATCCGGTATTTTATTGAACATGAGGGACTTCCGCTGGAGATCGTAGCGAGCGCTCCCAACGGAAAGCTCGGTGTGGCAGAGATCCGCAAGCATCAGCCGGATGTCATTTTCCTGGATATCCAGATGCCGGTCATGAACGGATTTGAGGTCATGGCGGAAGAACCGGACCATAAATATATCATCGTGACTGCGTACGATGAATTCAGCTACGCGCAGAAGGCGCTCCGTCTGGGGGCGGCAGACATCCTGCTCAAGCCGGTTGAGCTTGCCCCGCTGATCCAGTCACTTGAGCGCGCGACAGGATGGCGGCTGACCGGGAACGACACCGTCAACGACATCACCGGGTATATCCGGAAGCATTACGCGGAAAAGCTGAGCCTTACGCAGATCGCGGATCAGTTCTATCTGACGCAGAGCCATGTGGCGCGGCTCTTTAAAAAGCACACAGGGGAAAGCGTACTGAACTATATCCACCAGGTGAGGATCGAAAACGCGAAAAAGCTCCTGGAAGAAGGCGTGAGCGTCAAGGATGCGGCCGATCAGGTCGGTTATGACAGCCTCAACAATTTCTATAATTACTTTAAACGCTACACCGGGACAACGCCTGCAGAGTATCACTGATCGGGTTTTGGCCGTGAAGAGCTGTTTCGGCGCAATCCGGCGCAGCTGTTATCAAGTGTCAAAATCGATAAATCGGAAGGCAAGATAGATCATATCCTGCCTTCTTTTTTAATGATAAGATAAGCTCAGAAAACAAAGAAACCCCTTACCAATAGATAAATTACCTACAGGAGGAGAAAACCATGCTGAAATACACACGTCAGTCTGATCCGGAGATCTATGAGCTGCTTTGCGAAGAGCTTCACAGACAGGAAAACAATATTGAGATGATCGCTTCCGAGAGCACCGCTCCCCTGGAGGTAATGGAGCTTTCCGGTTCCGTATTTACGAACAAGACGCTGGAAGGTTATCCGGGAAAGCGTTTCCAGGCCGGTTCCGAGATCGCGGATAAGATCGAGGAGCTCGGATGGAAGAGAGCGAAGGAACTCTTCGGCGCAGAGCATGTTAATCTGCAGTCCTACTCAGGTTCCACAGCAAACTACTCTGTATTTGCTTCCGTTCTGCAGCCGGGCGATGAGATCCTTGCGATGCGCCTTGACCAGGGCGGACATCTGACCCATGGTTCTTCCGCAAACTGGGTAAGTAAGATCTATCATCATGATTTTTACGGTGTCAATCCGGAGACAGAGCAGATCGATTATGATGAGCTCGAGAAGACCGCAAAGGAAGTTCGCCCGAAGCTGATCATTGCCGGTGCTTCCGCGTATCCGCGCCTGATCGATTATGAGCGCATTGCGCATGTCGCTGAGGAAGTCGGCGCATACTTCATGGTCGATATGGCACATATTGCCGGCCTTGTCGCTGCAAAGGTCATCCCGAGCCCGATCCCGTGGGCGGATTTCGTCACTTCATCCACAACCAAGACATTCTGTTCCGCACGCTCCGGTATGGTCTTCTGTAAGGAAAAGCACGCAAAGCTCCTTGACCGCGGTACTTTCCCGGGTTCCCTCGGATCCATCCAACTGCATACGATGGCTGCGAAGATCTGGTCCTTTAAGTATGCCGCAAGCCCGGAGTTCAAGGCAATCATGCAGAGAGTCCTGGACAATGCGCAGACTCTTTCTGCGGCACTGATCGAGAGAGGCTTCCGTCCGGTTTCCGGCGGCACGGACAACCATCTGCTTCTCGTAGACCTTCGTCCGAAGAACATCACCGGCAAGGCGTTCCAGAATGCACTGGATTCTATCGGCATCACGGTCAATAAGAACCAGATCCCGTTCGATCCGGCGTCACCGTTCGTGACCAGCGGCGTCCGTATCGGTCTGACCTCCACCGCACAGCGTGGTTTCGGCAAGAATGAGATCATCCGTATTGCGGACATCATGGCAAAGGTTGCGGAGGCTCCTGAGGATGCAGCAGTTCTTGCAGCATGCAAGAAGGACGCGCAGGATATCGTATCTGCATTCCCGCTTTATCCGGCAGGCGCGTTTGAGGACTGATCCGCCTTTGATTGAACAAAGAGAAAGAGTGGTGTATGATAGTTATGTCATACACCACTGTCTGTATAAAGAGGTTTCAAACGGAAAGGAAACAGATATGGATATCGAGAAGATAAAAAAAGAGACCCCTGTCGTGGCTGAGATCGCCGCGGCTAAAGAAGTGGCATGGATCAACCCAAAGAAGACCGGATTTGCCGAGGCGGCTGCAAAGATGGAACTCGGCCGTGCTGATATGGATGAAGCATCCGCAAGATTAAAGCGTTTCGCGCCGCTCATCATGAAGCTTTTCCCGGAGACGGAAGACAGAGGCGGTATCATCGAGTCCGCGCTGACGGAGATTCCGAAGATGAAAGAAGTGCTTGCAGAACAGTACGGTGCTGCCCTCGAAGGACGGCTTTTCCTGAAGCGTGACAGCGATCTTGCTGTTGCGGGATCTGTTAAGGCCCGCGGTGGTATCTATGAGGTCTTAAAGCACAGTGAGGATCTGGCCATCGAAAGCGGTCTTCTTTCCGGCTATGGTGATGACTATACCAAGCTTGCTTCTCCGGAAGCTCGTGCATTCTTCGGTGCGCGCAAGGTACAGGTCGGCTCCACCGGCAACCTCGGCGTATCGATCGGTATGATGAGCGCGGCGCTTGGATATCAGGCAATCGTACATATGTCCGCGGATGCCAAGCAGTGGAAGAAGGATTATCTTCGTGCGCATGGCGTCACGGTCGTTGAATATGCCGGTGATTACGGCAAGGCGGTCGCACAGGGGCGTGCAGAGTCCGATGCGGATCCGATGAGCTATTTTGTGGATGATGAGAACTCCAGGGCACTCTTTATGGGTTATTCCGTAGCGGCAGAGCGCCTCGACGGACAGCTGAAGGAAGCCAATGTGACAGTCGACAGCGAGCATCCGCTTTTTGTCTATATCCCCTGCGGTGTCGGTGGCGCGCCGGGCGGCGTGACCTTTGGCCTGAAAGAGATGTACGGCGACAATGTCCATGTGTTTTTTGCAGAGCCTGTACAGGCATGCTGCATGCTGCTTGGCCTTGCAACCGGCCTGCATTCAAAGATCTGCGTACAGGATGTCGGATTAACAGGCCAGACCCATGCGGACGGCCTGGCAGTCGGACGTCCCTCCGGTTTTGTCGGCGGGGTCATGGAGCCGCTGCTTTCCGGCGAAGTTACGGTTGAGGATGCGAAACTTTATGACTATATGCGCGCACTCTGGGAGAGCGAGCAGCTCTTCATCGAACCGAGTTCCTGCGCGGCGGTTGAGGGAGCAATCGCGGCCGCGAAGGCGGATGAGTTCAAAGCGTATATCGAAGCGAACGGACTTTCTGACAAGATGAAAAATGCGTCCCACATCGTCTGGGCGACCGGCGGCAAGCTGGTGCCGCAGCCGGTACGTGACGTTTTCATGGGAACGCATCTGTAAAAAGAATTATTCAAACATTCATTATTCCGGCAGACTCACGGTTACGTGGGTCTGCTTTTGTTTTGTGACACTGAGCCTCATGTCGAAGCGGTCACCGAAGCAGCTTTTAAGCTTGTCATAGATGAAAGACAAACCATGTCCGGAGCCGCTTGCCCAGCTTAAAGAGATGCGGTCAACATCTTCAATATTGGGCGGATTGCCGTTGTTGCTGATGCGTATGACCGTCCTGCCCTTTTGACGGCTGACCCGGATGCTCACCTTTTTGGGCTTATCAAATTGTTTAAATGCATGCGTAAAGGCGTTTTCCGCGATCGGCTGCAGGAAGTTGAACGGGACAGGGGTATCCATACAGGCAGGATCAATGCTGTAGGAAAGGCTTAGGTCCTTGCCGTAGCGGAGCTTCTGCAGGTTGAGGTAGGATTTGAGATACTCGATCTCCTGGGACAGGGGCACGATCTGCGCGGTCTGCACCATGGTATAGCGGAACATCTTGGAAAGGTCGATGATGCTCTGATAAAGATCCATGCGGTCTCCGGTCAGGGACATGTCCGCCAGGCAGTTTAAGGTATTGAAGAGAAAATGATGGTCGATCTTGAGGTTGGTCACTTTTTCTTCAACGGTCGAGAGACTGCGCTCCAGCTCCGTGGTCTTTTGCATGAAACTGTTCAGTTCTTCCTTCTGGCTGGCAAGGGCTTCCACTGACTGCAGAATATCGCAGTAACGCTGCAGACTGCTGACGATACGAAGCAGTGTTTTTTCTATACTGATCTCCGTCGCGTAGGGAGTGTCGTAGTATTCGTCTGCCGGTATCCCTGCCGGCGTGTTCGCGTGGTCGGAAGGAACGGTTGAAGAAAAATGATGGCCGCCGCGAAGGACGCCGATGGTCATGCCGCGGTGAAGCACCGGCAGCAGATAGAGCTTGATGCCGTACGGACAGACATATGTGATGATACTGCGGCTTTCGTCCAGACCGCTGTCTGAAACCGCGCGGTTAAAGCACGCGCAGCTTTTCGGAGCATTGACAGGGTCACACTTATGCAGGCAGTATGCCGGATAGCGGTCGTTTTTCAGGATGACATTTTCGGCAGCGTCAAATAAGCAAAACGGAATGCTGACATCCTCAAGGAGATTTGTCTTCAGGTTTTCCGCGGCCGTGTTGAGCTTGCGGCGGTTTGCGGCTTCGGTTGCGGGATCCAACTCCAGGAGAGCAGGGTTCGTTTCAGCTCTTTGCGTCTCGCCGGCGTCCCTCGGGATCGGGTTTGTGACAACGATCTCGACATAAGGGGAATCACCGTTATTGACTGCTTCGTGCGTGGTGTCCGCGTCGAGGATAAAATAGTCGCCCTGCCTGATGTGGCTGGAGACACCGTTAAAAACGGCGTCCGCTTCACCGCTTAAGACATAGAGAAACTGTTCATAACCGTAATGCACATGCGGCGGCTGTCTGCGCCCGGGAAGAACTGTTGTTTTTCCGACGCTGAACCAGCGCTTCGGATTGCCGGGATCCGGCAGATATTCCCAATCAATATATCCCCAGTCGGTGTTCTGACGCATGTTAATCCTCACTTTCAAATATAGGACGGGCACGATCCCGGGAAAGAAAGCCCCTTTTGCCGCGCTGATTGACAATGCCATTTTACAAAAAAACATCCGGTCTGTAAATCGAAGCACAGATAAAAGAGACTGCCGTCCGGACCAATATGGCCGGACGGCAGCTCTTTGCTTTGAAAGGATCTATGAAATGAAACTGTAAGTATTTCAGAATCAGCGGTTTTTGAGTTCTTCCTCAAGAGCGGCAGCCTCTTCTGCGGAGATCTTGTAAGTATGCTCTCCGTCTACCGGGAAACGGCACTCCTTGACATCTGCGACATACTCCGCAAACGCCTTCTGCATGATCTCGCCGATGTTTGCGTACTTCTTGACGAACTTCGGGAAGAAGTCATCGAAGAATCCGAGCATATCAGCATAGATAAGAAGCTGGCCATCAGCCTCCGGACCTGCGCCGATGGAAAGGACCGGGATGGATACGCTCTCGCGGATCGCCTTGCAGACTACAGTCGGAACTGCCTCAACGAGGACTGCGAATGCGCCGGCCTTCTCAAGATCCTGGCAGGCCTTGATCAGCTGCAGAGCTGCTTCAGCGCTCTTGCCCTGTGCCTTGTTGCCACCAAGCTGTGCGCCGAGCTGCGGGGTAAGTCCAATGTGACCCATGACGACCATGCCGGCTTCGGTGATCGCCTTGACCCTGCTGAGCGCAGCCGGAGAGAATCCCTCGAGCTTGATGCAGTCAACGCCTGCTTCCTTGAAGAAACGGCCTGCATTGCGGACTGCTTCCTCATCGGAAACCTGGTAGGACATGAACGGCATATCGCCTACGATGAATGTGTTCGGTGCGCCGTTGCGGACGGAGGTTGCAGCGGTGATCATCTGGTCCATGGTGACCGGGATGGTTCCGCCGACGCCGAGCTGTACGTTGCCGATGGAGTCGCCTACCAGGATCATGTCAATGCCTGCGCGCTCTTCGTAACGGGCAACCAGATAATCATAAGCGGTAAGATAGGTGATCTTCTCACCATTTGCCTTCATCTGCTTGAAATCAAGGATCGTCTTTTTCTTTGCCATGGTAGGGCCTCCTTCTCATTATATGTTCTATATTACAGAACATCGTTTTTTATTGCCGTATGATATGAGTATACAGGAAATATTGGAAAAGTCAATAGCTTTTTCACAAAAAGTTTGCATGCAAATAATTTATTTTTTAACAATGACTGTCTGACTGGCAACGTTCGTCAAAATGCTGTCAATCATTTGAATATATTCATCAATATTGTTATATAAAAGAAACATCAGTATATGATATAATAAACAATAGCCAGAACGATGACATGACTGTCCAGAAACGGACGGCTTAAGTCTGATCGGAATCATCCGATACAATTTAGTTTTAAGGAGGATACTACAATGGGCAAGTTAGACGGAAAGGTTGCAATTATCACGGGTTCTACTTCCGGTATGGGAAGAGATACAGCATATCGTTTTGCTGCAGAAGGCGCAAAGGTCGTTGTTACCGGACGTAACGAAGCAAGAGCGAAGGCTTGCGTTGATAAGATCAAGGAAGCGGGCGGCGAAGCTACTTATGTTATCGCGGATACTTCTGATCTCAGCAGCGCAAAGAAGATCTTTGACGCATGCATGGACGCATACGGCACAGTTGACATCCTGGTCAACAATGCAGGCCAGCTTTCCACGACTCCGTTCCTGGAGCTCACCATGGAAGAGTGGACCGCTGTCATGAACGTCAATATCAATATGGCGATCCTGCTCGGACAGTACTGTGCAAAGGTCATGAAGGAAAAAGGCGGCGGACATATCGTCAATATCGGTTCTGTTGCCGGCACGTCCGCTCGTTGGGGCGCAACTGCTTACTGCACTTCCAAGCACGCTATGAACGGTCTGACCGCAGCGATGGCACGTGAGCTTGGTCCGGACATCCATGTCAACGGCATCTGCCCCGGCGCGATCCTGACCGCGATGCTCGAGTCTATCGGCGGCGAGAAGGCTGCAGAGGAACTCGGCATGACCGCTATGAGCCCGCTGAAGAGAGTCGGTAAGGGCAGCGAGATTGCTTCCACCGTACTCTTCCTGGCTACGGACGAGTCTTCTTACATCGACGGACAGATGATCCGTGTTGACGGCGGCGTAGACGCGTAAAAATCTTTGCAGTATACATATTTTCAGAATAGTATCACCCTGCTGTTATGGACCGCCTGATTCGGGGATATCCTGCACAGCGGGGTGTTTCTATATGTAAAGAAATGAATCCGGCGAGTCAAGAATCATCATGAAACGCACATATTTGATACATGAAGCTAACAGATTTTATGCTATAATTAATCCGTAACCTGTTAAATATTTAATTAGGGAACAATAGGCAATTTTGTTATCAATATTATTGACAAATAAAAAGCCATTGTTTATCCTATATGTACAGCAATGAAAAACAATGTTCTACAATATAGGACAGATGAAATTTAGAAAGTGAGGTAGCAAAGTCATGGGATTCAAGAGCGACATCGAGATTGCACAGGAGAACACGCCGAAGAAGATTACTGAGATCGCGGCATCTCTTGGTATCGATGAGAAGTACATTGAGCAGTATGGTAACTACAAGGCAAAGATCGACTACAACTATCTGAAGGATCACGCAGATGCTCCGAATGGCAAGCTGATCCTTGTTACGGCGATCACTCCGACTCCCGCCGGCGAAGGTAAGACAACTACCTCTGTAGGCTTAACTGACGGTCTGAGAAAGATCGGCAAGAAGTCCATCGTTGCGCTCCGCGAGCCCTCCCTCGGACCGGTCTTCGGTGTTAAGGGCGGCGCAGCAGGCGGCGGATACGCTCAGGTCGTTCCGATGGAGGATATCAACCTTCATTTCACCGGTGACTTCCACGCAATCGGTGCAGCGAACAACCTTCTTGCAGCAATGCTTGACAACCACATCCAGCAGGGCAACCAGCTCGGCATCGATCCGAAGCAGATCACCTGGAAGAGAGCAGTCGATATGAACGATCGTCAGCTTCGCCAGATCGTTGACGGCCTCGGCGGCAAGATGCAGGGTGTTCCGAGAGAGGACGGCTTTGAGATCACCGTTGCTTCCGAAGTTATGGCGATCCTGTGCCTTGCTTCTGACATCACTGACCTGAAGGCGAGACTCGGCCGCATCATTGTAGGTTATACCTATGCAGGTGCTCCTGTCACCGCACATGACCTTAAGGCAGAGGGCGCAATGGCAGCTCTTCTGAAGGATGCGCTGAAGCCGAACCTGGTTCAGACCCTTGAGCACACCCCCGCTCTGATCCACGGCGGCCCGTTCGCGAACATCGCGCACGGCTGCAACTCCATCACCGCAACGAAGATGGCTCTGAAGCTCGGTGACTATGTTGTTACCGAAGCAGGCTTCGCAGCTGATCTCGGCGCAGAGAAGTTCCTGGATATCAAGTGCCGTATGGCAGGCCTCAAGCCGTCAGCGGTGGTCATCGTAGCAACTGTCCGCGCACTTAAGTATCATGGCGGCGTTGCAAAGGCGGATCTCAACAACGAGAACCTCGAAGCTCTGAAGAAGGGCCTTCCGAACCTGCTTCAGCACGTCAGCAACATCAAGAACGTCTTCGGTCTTCCGTGCGTGGTCGCGATCAACGCGTTCCCGACCGATACCAAGGCAGAGCTTGATGAGGTTGAGAAGCAGTGCAAGGAGCTCGGCGTCAACGTTGCTCTGTCCGAAGTATGGGCAAAGGGCGGCGAAGGCGGTATGGCACTGGCAGAAGAAGTCGTCAGACTCTGCGAGCAGCCGAACAGCTTCAACCAGAGCTATGATCTCGACATGTCCATCGAGGAGAAGCTCGAGACCATCTGCAAGAAGATCTATCATGCAGACGGCGTAGCGCTTACTCCGAACGCAAAGAAGCAGCTGAAGCAGCTTACGGATCTCGGTTTCGACAAGATGCCGATCTGTATGGCAAAGACCCAGTACAGCTTCTCTGATGACGCTGCACTGCTTGGCGCACCGAGCGGATTTACCGTAACCGTACGCAACCTGAAGGTCTCTGCAGGCGCAGGCTTCATCGTAGCCCTTACCGGCGACATCATGACCATGCCCGGCCTTCCGAAGGTACCGGCAGCAGAGAAGATCGATGTCGACGAGACCGGCAAGATCAGCGGACTGTTCTAAGTGTATAAGCTCCAGACGAAAGGACGAAGAAAAACAAGCTTGCTTGTTTTTCGCCGGACTTTTGGATGGGCAACATATATGAGGAAAAAAGCGCCGCGAAGCGGAGCGATTTCCGAATATATGTCAGCGCTATGAGAGCACGCAGTGCGGAATAGCGCGGGCTTATAATAATCATAGTAAACATGAAAGTGAGTCCGGGCGGGCGTGCCTGTCCGGACTCATTTGGTGAATAAGGAAAGAAATATGGCAAGTTTATATAAAGAATCATGTGAGAAGTTTACCGAACTGCTGGCGAGCCCGGCAGCGGTACCGGGCGGCGGCGGAGCGAGTGCGCTGGTCGGCGCCATCGGCATTGCCCTCGGTGACATGGTCGGTGAACTGACCGTCGGCAAGAAAAAGTATGCCGACGTGGAAGAAGAGATCAAGGAGTTGATGGTGAAGGCGCAGGACTTACGGGTCCGCCTGCTTCAGTGCATTGATCAGGACGCGGAAGCGTTTGAGCCCCTGTCCAGGGCCTACGGTATCCCGAAGGATGATCCGACAAGGGACGAGGTCCTTGAGAAGTGCCTGCATGATGCAGCCGGTGCGCCTCTGAAGATCTTTGATCTGAGCTGCGAAGCGATCGATATCCTGAAGGAGTTCGGCGCAAAGGGCAGCAAGATGATGATCTCTGACGCGGCAACAGGTGTTGCGATGGCGAGAGCGGCTATGTACGGCGCGGCAGTCAACGTCAAGGTCAATACCAAGCTGATGAAGGACCGTGATTATGCCGCAGCGATGAATGCGCATGTCGAGGAACTGATGCAGAAGTATACGGCGGAAGCGGACCAGGTCTACGACAGCATTTACAACTACTTTGAGAACTAAAAGGAGATAAGATGGCTGAGTTATTAAAAGGCGCTCCGGCAGCGGCAGCATTGACAGAAAAGCTGGCAGCAAAGTGTGCAGAGCTGAAGAGCAAGGGCGTAGAGCCTTGCCTTGCGATCATGCGTGTGGGTGAGAGACCGGACGATATCTCTTATGAGACAGGTGCCATGAAGCGTGCCGACAAGATCGGCATCAAGGTGAAGCAGTTCCTGCTTCCCGCGGATGCGGGCAGAGAGGCGATCCTCGACACGATCCGCGAGATCAATGCGGACGATACGATCCATGGCTGCCTGATGTTCCGCCCGCTGCCCGACAAGGCTGTTGAGGCAGAGGCATGCGCACTGCTGGATCCGGCCAAGGACGCGGATTCCATGACGACGACATCCCTCGCAGGCGTTTTTGCCTGCACCGACCAGGGATATCCGCCATGCACGGCAGAGGCAGTTATGGAGATCCTCGATCATTATCAGATCCCGCTGGAAGGAAAAAGAGTCGCTGTTATCGGCAGAAGCCTCGTCATCGGCAAGCCGGTTTCCATCATGCTGCAGAAGAAGAACGCGACGGTCACGATGTGCCATACACGTACTGTAGATCTGCCGGGAACCTGCCGCAATGCGGAGATCCTGGTCGTGGCAGTCGGCCGTGCCGGTATCGTAGACGACACCTTCGTATCTCCGGGCCAGACGGTTATCGATGTCGGTATCAATGTCAATGCCGAGGGCAAGCTCTGCGGCGATGCCGACTTTGAAAAGGTCGAGCCGATCGTGGGCGCGATCACCCCGGTACCGGGCGGCGTCGGCTCCGTGACCACGGCAGTGCTTTGCAAACATGTTATTGCAGCAGCTGAAAAAACACTGTAAACTATTGAATCAGAATATAAGACATCAGAAGTGCTTCTGATGCGGGAGTGTAAACCCTGAGTGCCGTGCGGCTTATGTCCGCGCGGCACATCTTAAAGCTTTTCGGGTTTGTTCATGGAGGCACAAACAAATGAAAATTAGAACATCACAGCTTACGATCGACGCTATGCTGGCGGCTATGTGTGCGGTACTGGGCTATGTTGCCCTCGATGCAGGTCAGTTCAAGATCACGTTTGAGAGTCTGCCGGTCCTTTTTGCGGCATTGATGTATGGCCCGGTGGACGGCATGCTGGTCGGCGGTATCGGTACATTTATCTATCAGTTTCTGAGATACGGCTTTTCTGCTACAACTGCTTTATGGATTCTTCCTTATATTGTATGCGGCCTTGTGGCAGGTCTGTATTCCAAACATTTCACGTTCAATAACAACAGAAAACAGCTTCTGTTTATTGTAGTGTTATCGGAGCTGCTGATTTTCGTATTCAATACGCTTGCTATCTATGTAGACAGCAAGGTTTACGGGTATTATTCCTATGCATATGTATGGGGAGCCATTGGTTTGCGCTTTGTGATTGCTGTAATCAAGTCTGTTATATTCGGACTTGTGACACCCGGCATACTGAAACGGATGTCCAGGATCACGCATAACGGCGGAAGATAAGGATGAAAAGAATATGACTGTTCAGGAAGCGATTGATTATATCAATGATTTTACCTGGAGCACTTCGCGGCTCGGGTTGGAGCGGACAGAGGAGCTCCTTCGCAGGCTGGGCGATCCGCAGGATAAGCTGAAGTTTATCCACGTTGCGGGTACGAACGGCAAGGGCAGCACCTGCGCCATGACTGAACGTATTTTAAGAGAAGCCGGTTATAAGACCGGCTTTTATCCGTCTCCCTATATTGAGGACTTTCGGGAACGGATCCAGGTTAACGGCGAGTATATCACGGAAGAAGCGCTTGCGGAGATCACAGAGCGCGTTGCGCGGGAGGCGGACGCGATGGAGGACCATCCGAGCCAGTTTGAGCTGATCACCGCAATCGGCATGATCTACTTTGCGGAACAGCACTGTGATTTCGTAGTGCTTGAGGTCGGCATGGGCGGAGCACTGGATTCTACCAATGTCATCGCTCCGCCGGAGGTGGCGGTCATTACCAACATCGGACTCGACCATACGGAGTTCCTCGGAGATACGATCGAGAAGATCGCAATGACCAAATGCGGCATCATCAAACCCGGCTCTTCCGTAGTGAGCTATGCAAATGTTCCCTCTGTCATAGATGTTATCGGCAGTGTTTGTGAGGAAAAAGGTGACCGGCTGTATCTTTCCCCCACGGTGATCCATGCGGACGGGGAAGCGATGGCAGATACCGGGGGAACGATCCTTGCGAAGGGCCATGACCTGTACGGCCAGCGGTTTTGCTATAAAGGAAGAGAGTACACGCTTTCACTTCTGGGAGAGCATCAGCTCCGCAATGCGGCTACGGTACTCAGTATCGTGGAGGCGCTGCGTGACCGCGGTTTTTTGATCAGTGATGCCGCGGTGGAGGAAGGCTTCCGGAACGTGATGTGGCCTGCGCGTTTTGAAGTGCTGAGCCATGATCCGCTC
This sequence comes from Lachnospiraceae bacterium, assembly GCA_017455005.1. GTDB lineage: Bacteria > Bacillota > Clostridia > Lachnospirales > Lachnospiraceae > Avilachnospira. The sequence continues at coordinate 18,839 of JAFTBX010000066.1, forward strand.
TTTGTGCTTGACGGCGGGCATAACCCGCA
>JAFTBX010000067.1 GCA_017455005.1 Lachnospiraceae bacterium
GGCTTAATGTCGCGCATGCCTCGTCAGAAGCATAGAGTTCTCTGATTGCTTCCGCAAATGCCGCTTCCGCCTTTGCCGCCTCTTCCGGCGATCCCGCAGGATCTCCTCCGGTCACTCTCATCACGGTTTCCGCTTCCGGTATGCCCTCGGCGCCGATCGCGGTCGTTACGACCGCACAGCCGTTATATACGGCCTCAACGACCTTGCCCTTCACGCCCGCGCCGTAGCGCAGCGGTACCACAACAAGTCTGCAGGTATGGTAAAGCTCCTGCAGGCGCTCATCGGAAACAAATCCGAGTACTCTGATCCCGCTTTCTTCCGACGCCATACTGAGGATCTCCTCATCCGCGCCGGAACCCGCGATAAGGAAACGCGCGCCGGGAAGCTCTTTGTGAAGTGCCGGCCAGACCTTTTCTCCGAACCATCTGACCGCGTCCGCATTCGGCGGATGCTTGAAGCCTCCGACAAACAGCAGGTCATTTGCTTTTCCGTAGTCTTCCGCGCTGCGGCCATTTTCAGGAAATTCATCCCAGAGATATGCCGTGATCGCTCTTGCGCGGATCTCCGGATGGAATTCGTGAATGGCATCGATCTCGGTCTGTGACGGATAATAAACCATGTCGGCTTTCTCCATGACAGAGAACTCGACGCTCTTCCAGTAATCAGATTCCCTCTTCTTACGGATCTCTCCGGAAAGCTCGTACTCCCGAAGCAGTCTGAGATAATGCAGGTCATGCCCGTAGAAGATACAGCGGATATCCGTGTTTTCCTTCAGAAAGTCAATGTATTTGACCGCGATATGCGGTCTGTTCAGGTAACAGAAGTCAATATTCGCGCTGTTTTTCTTAAACCATTCCAGGATATTGTTCTGGTACTCCGGCCCGTAAAGGATCTCCACGCCCAGCTGCTGCAGCTTAGTGGAGTACGGTTCCTCATGCAGGAAGTTGTCGCCGACGAATTTGACGTTGAAGCCCTTCTTCAGGAACATGCGGATGTACTGGTAGGTCGTCTTGGACCCCGCATCCTGATCCCAGGTCGGGACATAGTGGTCAACGACCACAACGCACGGCTTATTCTGCGAGCGGTCTCTTGCTTTAAAGGGATCGGGGTTGCCGGTGTTGACAGACTGTTTTTTCAGCTCCTCTGCCCACTTCTCGCGGAACGTCTGCTGGTTCACGACCTGATAGCGCTTCAGTCCGGTACCGGTCACATCCGTGCCGTTTGAAATGCCTTCAAAATGCGTCACAACGGATGCGGGCTGGTAAACGACCCGTTTTCCGTGCCTGCGCACTTCGAACGCAAGATCCGAATCCTCGCAGTAAGCCGGCGCGAAGCGCTCGTCAAAACCGCCGATTTCCTCCCATAGTTCCTTAGACAGCATGATCGCCGCGCCGGAGATATAATCCACGTCCTTGACGTAATTGTATTCCGGCTTTTCAGGATCATCCAGACGGCCATAGTTCCAGCCGGACGCATCCGACCAGATGATACCGCCGGCTTCCTGAAGCCTGCCGTCCGGATACACAAGCTTGGATCCGGCCAGACCGATTGACGGATCAGCATCCATCAGATCCGTCAGACTCTTCAGCCAGCCCTTATGTACCTTTGTATCATTGTTGAGGAAGAAGATAAACTTACCGCGCGCTTTTCGTGCAGCCTGGTTGCAGTTCTTTAAAAATCCCATATTGGAGCTGTTCCGGCTGATGACCATGCCGCGGATGTAACGGCCGATCTCGGCAGTCGCGTCCGTAGAGACGTCATCCGCCAGGATCACTTCATACGGGGTCTCCTCAAAGTCAGTGTTGGCGATAATCGACCGCACGCATGCATAGGTATACGCCACCTGGTTGTAGGCGGGTATGACGATCGATACGAGCGGAGCTTCCACATCCGGAAGCGTCAGAATGCCGCCTTCGGCAAATTCACCGCCGACATTGAAGTCTCCCGCGATATAGTCCCTTCCCTCCGGTGAGAAGTACAGCCTGCACTGCCGTACGGGATGACGGAGAGTATTCTTGACAAGATGGATCAGCTTGCGCTTTCTCGATTCCGCCGGAGCCCAGGTATCGAGAGCCATGATCATCCGGTCGATTCCACGGCTTACAAGGCTCTGATGCTTTCTGAGCCTTACAAGCTCAGTGGACATCCTCGCGATCTCCGCCTCTCTTTGCGCGTTGATCTTCTCAATATTACGTATATGGTTCTGGCTGAGGCGTTCCACCTCGCGTTCCTTCCGGATGACTGCCTTATGCTCTTCGATCTCGTCCTGCAGACGCAGATTCCATTCCGTAAACTCCGCGAGCCTTGCTTCCTGAGCCTTGACGTCGGCAGGGGTCATCCTGCGCTTGCGGAACCTGTCCGGCAGATCCTCTTCTGTCCCCCTGACATAGGCCTGGAAGTCGGCCTCCTTTTTATCCAGTTCCTCCAGCCACTCGGAAGCGATCCCGAAGGAAGCCAGAAATGTCTTTTTATCAGGATAGGCGAACAGCTGCTCCCGATAGGTATCATACCAATAGCTGAGGATCCGGTACTGAACATATCTGCGGTCCTGCGCCTCTTCAAACACCCATTCATAGTCCAGGAGAACATAGCTCTCCCCTTCAGTCTGGGGCACAATCATGATATTCTCAAAAAGACCGTCCAGGTTATGGCACTCCTGATCAGGGCCGCCCATCAGCAGCCCGAGGATCTCGCGGATCTTTTCTTCCGGTGCTCTGCCCTCCGTGATCCTGTCAGCCAGGTATTTTCCCAGATCCTGTCCGCTGACAAACGGGAAATCGGCATACGACAATCCGCCTGCGGTCTTTCCGATCACTGGCTCAAGGACGCGTATCTTCGGATCACAGGTCTTTAAAAGGAGCTCATACTTGCTGCGGAAGCTTTCGACATGCGCATTGGCCGCAGCAGTGAGTGCAGTCTTTCTGACAAATCGTTTCGTTCCTTCCGAGGCATCAAAAACTTCTGTCTTCAGCGCGAAGCTCTCTGCCCGGCTTCTGTTATACCGGATATACGCAGGCATGCGGCCGGTCAGTGTGTCAGAAAGAGCTTTTTCACCCTTTCCTTCCAGAATCAGAAGAAATGACGGTGCAAACTGTTCAAAAACGCCGGCTTCGCTTAAACGTCCGTATAACAGTTCCTCGTTGCTTAACGCGTAGCTTTCGGAAAGAAAGCTCTCGGAAACACCCTTAAAGTCACCCGGACCCGGCAGCCTTTTTTCCGAATGGATGTTCTTTGCGAATGAGGCGTTCGGAAGCGGATACCAGACCCCGGATGCATTGAAAGAAAGTTCTTCACGTAGAGACCGGATGGTCTGCGGGTCAAGATAAGCGGTATCCTGATCCGGTTCTTCACCTTCGGCAAAACGCAGAGCATCCCGGTTATCCGCGATCACGATCAAAGCCCCGCCCGGCCTGACATACCGTACAGCATCCCTGACCGCCTTTCCGGGATCAATGTCACCGTCCGCAGAACCCGCCCCGCCGAGAAGAGATATAACGACTGCATCGTAAGCGTCCGCCTCCGCCGTGCCATCCTTCAAAAGCCGGATCACAGAGCCCGATCCGTTCGAAAGTTCCGGATACCTTCTCCTTACCAGATCCAGTGCTTCTTCCTGAGGGTCTGTAATGTCCCAGCAGGCCACCCGCGCTGCAAGGCCGGCATAGACGCCGTAAGCGGCGCCTGCCTCGAGGACTTTCATCCTTTTATTCCAGGGAAAACTCTCCAGTACATTTACACGGTCGGGAGAAAGCGCATAATAATAACTGCTGTCCTTTGCCTGCGACAGGATCGCGGCGGCAGCATTTTTATCTCCCTTTCGGGCGTCAAATTGTTCGATCAGATCATAAATAATAGTATTCATGCCTTCTGCTGTTCTATAAACCGGGTCGTGACATGTGAATTCATATCGAAAACTCCCACGGTATTCTTATTGGAGATGACCGTCAGATTAAGCAGGTCGTACAGCCTGTGGTATACCACATGTTCACCCTGTTCAAACCCCGTACAGCTCATGCTGAGCAGATATTCTCCGCCCTGCAGGTCCATCTGCTGGGTAAACTCGACCTCATATTCATCTCCGGCATGCACTGAGCGGATATTCTGCCCCTCAAACATCGTGTTGGTACCGGAGAGGTCGTTTCCCTTCTTGTCTCGGAACGTATAAGTAAAGATCGGCGCTTCAATCGTATCTGAAAACCGGATCTTCTCACGGATCGTGAAGCGTTCTCCCTTCAGGATCAGGTTAGTCAGGCGGCCATCTTTATCAAGAATGCCGAAATCATAGATCTCCGCTTTCCCGTTCCCGTACTCGCTGACATTAGGATTGACTGTCATGGACGCCCGCATCAGACCGCCGTCCGATGCCGCATGCACACTGTGCGCTTTCGGCGCCGGCTGCGCGTTTCCGGGAACGGAATTGGCCGCTTCCCGTTCATTTACCATCTCCTCCAGCTGGTCGTACTGGCCCGCAAGGATCTTTTTATAAAGGTCGACCATTTCACCCGGCCGGCCTTCCGCCAC
>JAFTBX010000001.1 GCA_017455005.1 Lachnospiraceae bacterium
AGAAGACTGCGGACTGGGCGGAGGAACTCAAGGCACGTGTCAGCTTTGCAAATGCGACGGAAGTGATCACAACGAATGAACATCCGGTGTCCGCGATCCGCAGGAAGAAGGACTCGACGCTTGTGCGCGGTGCGGAAATGGTGAGGAATAAAGAGGCAGACGCGTTTATTTCCGCAGGCTCTTCCGGAGCCATCCTTGCGGCCGGACAGCTGAGAGTCGGCAGGCTCCCGGGCGTTGAGAGAGCACCGCTTGCTGCCTTTGTGCCAACCAAAAAGGGTTTCTGTTTCTTTATGGACTGCGGCGCCAATGTGGATGCCAAGCCGGAATGGCTTTGCCAGTTTGCGCGGATGGGTACGATCTATATGAAGCAGGTCATGCATTATGAGGATCCGGTGGTCAAGCTGGTCAATCTCGGTGTAGAGGAAGAAAAAGGAAGCGCACTGACGAAGGCGGCGCATCCGATGCTTCTGCAGATGAACGGTATCCATTACGGCGGATTTGTGGAGAGCCGTGACGTGGTTTACGGTGACGCTGATATCGTTGTGACGGACGCTTTTACCGGCAACGCCATCATTAAGACACTGGAAGGCACAGCCGGCGTTCTGATGGGCATGATCAAGGATGTTCTGAAGTCGAGCTTTGCCACGAAGCTGGCTGCTGCGGTGATTGCAGGCCCGCTCAAAGCAAAGCTGAAGAGCTTTGACGCAACGGAGCATGGCGGCGCCGTGCTGCTTGGCCTGCGCGGTCCTGTGATCAAGTGCCATGGCAATGCGAGCCGCAAGGAGATCCGTAACGCGATCCTGCAGGCTAAGGATTATGTGGAATCCGGTGTAGGCGACATGATCGCATCCGCGATTGCGGAGGACGCAGGAAAGGAAACGAATCTGGCAAATTCTATTGATTAATTGTCCTGTTTGTTGTATAAGAAAAAGTGTAACGGTGCGATAATAACGGCGCCGTTAATACAGCATATATTTCAGGAGGATCCAGCATGGAATTTGAAAGATTCGCGGAGATCATCAGTGACGTATTGAATATCGATGTCGATGAGATCACACCGGACTCAAGTTTCGTCGATGATCTGGGGGCAGATTCACTTGACATGGCCGAGATCATTACGCAGGTTGAAGATGAACTTGATGTAGAGACTGATGTTGACGATTTCGAAGACATCATCACTGTCGGAGATGCGCTTGAAAAGATCAGGCAGTATATCTGACGAGCGCGACGCATGCACGGGATGTGCAGCGTGGCGAAGGTTATTATCATAGTTTATGGAGAAAGATATTAACAGACTGGAAGATACGATCGGGTATCATTTCCGGGACGATGCCCTGCTGAGACAGGCCTTGATCCATCCTTCCTACTCAGGCGAGATGAAGCTGCAGCGTTATGAAAGCAATCAGCGCCTGGAGTTTCTGGGAGACGCGGTCCTGGAACTGGCAGTATCAGAGTATTTATATAATGTACATCCGATGGTGGAAGAGGGAGAGCTTACAAGAAAGCGCTCCTCTCTTGTTTTTGAGGCAGCTTTAGAGGTCTGCGCCCGTTCGATCGGCCTCGGCAATTACCTGTATCTGGGACGCGGCGAGGATATCAGTCTCGGACGGGAGAAGCCTTCGATCCTTTCGGATGCGTTTGAAGCGGTCATCGGGGCGATCTATGTTGATGGCGGCTTTGATGCAGCCTGCACATTTATCGATCGTTTTGTAATCGGGCAGATCGATGAGCTCGCGCTGTTAAAGGACGGGAAGAGCCTGATCCAGGAATATGTTCAGCGCAGCAATGACGGCGTGCTCGAATACCGGACGGACGCGATTGCCGGTCCGGACCACATGAAGAATTTCCGTTCGGAGCTTTTTATCAACCACGAACTGGTTACGGACGGTTATGGGCATTCCAAGAAGAATGCGGAGCAGGACGCGGCGCGAAAAGCGTGTCGTCTGCTGAACCTGGTGTAAAACAGGAGCTTATACACTGATGTATTTAAAATCGATTGAGATCCAGGGTTTTAAGTCTTTTGCTCATAAGACCCTGCTTCAGTTTAATAATGGCGTTACTGCTATTGTCGGCCCGAACGGCTCCGGCAAGTCCAATATTGCCGATGCCGTCAGATGGGTGCTTGGCGAACAGAAAGTCAAGCAGCTTCGCGGCACGGCCATGCAGGACGTCATTTTTGCAGGCACTGAGCTTCGTAAAGCGCAGGGCTTCGCTTTTGTTGCCATTACGATCGATAATGCGGACGGCAGCCTGCCGGTCGATTACACGGAGGTGACAGTCTCGAGAAGGCTGTTCCGTTCCGGCGAGTCCGAATATATGATCAACGGACAGAATGTCCGTCTGAAGGACGTACAGGAGCTGTTTTACGATACCGGTATCGGTAAGGAAGGCTACTCCATCATCGGACAGGGCCAGATTGACGCGATCTTAAACGGCCGCCCGGAGGACCGCCGCGGACTGTTTGACGAGGCAGCCGGCATTGTCAAGTTCAAGCGCAGAAAGCTAGCCGCAGTGCGTAAGCTGGAAAGTGAACGTGCCAATCTGCAGCGAGTAACGGATATTCTGGATGAACTCGGGAAGCGTGTGAAGCCGCTCGAAAAGCAGGCAGAGACTGCCAGGGAGTTTTTAAAGCTCAGGGATGAGCAGAAGACGCTGGACCTGAATCTTTTTATACGGGAGACGGAAAGCCTGGTCGAAGGGTTGGAGCAGGCTAAGAGCAATGTTTCGATCGTCAGGGCCTCTCTCGAAGACGCAAATACGGAAAATGAAAACCTTCGTGCACGCGCTTCGGACCTTTCCGAAACGCTTCGTGAACTCGAGGAGACGATCTCTTCAAAGCGTGATGAAAAGAGCCGCGCGGAGGTTCTGATCCAGAATCTTCGTGGCCAGATCGATGTGCAGCAGGCGGGAATCAGCGCGGAAGAGCAGAACATCGCGCATTTTGAAGAGCAGATCACCCGTATGGAGCGAGAACGCTCGGAAAACCAGGAAAACATCCTGCGTTACCTGCATTCCCTGGATGAGCTTGGCGTCAGCCTCGGAGCGATCCGCGGGGATGAGATGGCCGAAGCCGGCGTGAGCGCGGAAGAGATCATGGAGCTTCGGGATAAGGTCGGCATTTTCAGGGAAAGGCTTCTCCGGCTTGACGGCATTGACGAACTCTATACCGCGGAGAAAAGCGCTGCAGCCGTCGGATCGGAGAGCAGTGCTCACGATGGCAGCGGACAAGGCGAAGCGGATGGTACGGATGATGACGAAGAGGGCTTCGTGCTTCCGGACTGGATGCAGGCGATCCGTCATAAGCGGGACGACCTGGCGGAGGTCAGGGAAAAGGAAGAGAAGATCTCCACATGGCTCGCGGATGCTACGGATGAATATAATCAGCTGACCGGCGAGATGCAGTCTGCCCAGGGCAGAATGAACACGCTGAAGCAGGAATACGCGGCGGAAACGGCACGCTACGACCAGTTGAAGAACCTGGCGGAGCGATATGAAGGTTTCGGTGAGAGTGTACGCGCGCTGATGCGCGAGAGGAGCCGGATCGGCGGTATTCACGGTGTTGTTGCTGATCTGCTTCATACAAAGAAAGAATATGAAACAGCGGTGGAGACAGCGCTCGGCGGAAGGATACAGAACGTGGTCACGGAAACCCAGCGCAGCGCCAAGGCGGGAATCGAGTTTCTGAAGAGGACCCGCCAGGGACGTGCGACATTCCTGCCGCTGGATGCGTTGACATATAAGGAGCAGCCGGAGTACCGTCAGGCTGCAGCTGAACTGGGAGCGGTCGGACTCGCAAGTGAACTTGTGGAAGCGGATCAGGAATACCGGGATCTGGTAAAATACCTTCTCGGTTCGGTGCTGGTCGTAGACCATATCGATCATGCGCTTGCGATCGCCAATAAATACCGTCAGCGCTTAAGGATCGTAACACTTGAGGGAGAACTCTTAAGCCCCGGCGGATCCATGGCCGGCGGCGCATACAAGATCAGCTCCAACCTGATCGGCAGAAGCCGTGAACTGAACGAGTTTGAAAGCAAGCTTCTCGGGATCCGTTCGAAAATGGAGTCTCTCAGGGAGAAAAACGACCGTCTGGAGAAGCTGATCGAGTCCAAAGGCCGGGAGATCGACGACCTCAACGGGCAGATGCGCCGGATACAGGAGGAGCGTAATTCTCTGAGCTACGGTATTATGTCCGACATGAAGCTCAAGTTTACGGAGCTTCGCCAGAAAACGGACTTTCTGAAAGAGAATATAGAGCGGATCACGGCATCGGTCCTGCAGGCAGATGCGGAAAAACGCAGGATATCCGGGCAGATCTCCGGAAGCCGTGACAGGATACGTGAAGCCCGTGACGGAATCGACGCTCGCAGGGAGG
>JAFTBX010000068.1 GCA_017455005.1 Lachnospiraceae bacterium
CTATCATAGGGCTCGTATGCCACGTCAGATTCCGGTGCTCCCGGTGCCCTTTTAAGCAGCACCGCGCAGAAATGTCCTTCGCCCCGGATCTCATGCGGGTAAAGAAGATGCATATCAAGCAGCGTATAATCGGGATGTGCCTCCAGGAAATGCCGGATCTGGCCTTCATTTTCCCCGTACTCGAAGGTACAGGTGGAGTAGGTAAGCTTCCCGCCGGTTTTAAGCATCTCATCCGCCGCTTCAAGGATCTCCGCCTGCCGCTCAATGCAGAGCGCAACGTTAGCAGGGCTCCACTCTTCTACCGCGGTCTCATCCTTTCGCATCATGCCCTCACCGGAGCACGGCGCGTCCACGATGATCCGGTCGAACATCGCGCCGCATACCCGCGCCAGCTCGTCCGGCCAGGCGCTGGTCACAACTGTGTTGGCAAAACCCATCCGCTCGATGTTGGAGCTTAGGATCCGCGCGCGGTTCGCGATGGGCTCGTTTGAGACAAGGAGACCTGCCAATGCTGCCGCCTGCGTGCTTTTTCCGCCGGGCGCAGCGCATAAGTCAAGCACCACATCCGTCTCCCGAATATCCGCGGAGGAAGCCGTGATCATGGCGCTCGGTTCCTGGATATAGAAAACGCCGGCGTCGTGATACGGTGACAGACCGGGACGGATCACACGTGACCCGCCCGTTGCGCCGTTGTTTTCTGCTCCCGGCACATTTGCGACAGTATCCCCGTTGCCCGTGATATCGGAATCAGGATTTGCCTCGGTATCGTCAGCATTTTCCTGATAATAATATCCGTCCTTACACCAGGGCACAGGCTCGAGGCTCCACTCCCGGACGAGCTTTTCGACCGTCTCAGGCCGGGCGCGCCGCGGGTTAAAGCGAAGGCCTTTCACCGGTTCTTCATCGTACGTACGAAGAAAGGCTTCGAAATCGTCGGTGAGCGAAGCTTTCATGCGTTCCAGGTATTCGGATGGCAGTTGTTTATAACTCATCTTGCTAAGGTCCATGGAATATCTTACTGACAAGCATGGCCCGCGCCAGGATAAGCGCAGGCCATGAATGGATACATATCATTGTTGGGATATCGCCGTAGGGATATCTGTGGTTTGATTACTTGAACAGCTTGAACAGCGTGCCGAGGATGCTGCGGCCGAGCTGCGCGCCGACATTGGAACCGAGCTTCTTGCCGAAGGTACCGCCGAAGGTGCCGCCGACTGCCTTACCGACCTCACGGCCGACCGTGCCGGCGCCGGAGGAAAGGACCTGCTTCACGCCGCCTGAAACTGCGTCCTTCTTCTTCTGTTCTTCCTTTTCTGCAGCCTTTGCTGCCTTCTCAGCCTCCTTGGCCTCTTTTTCCGCCTGCTTGGCAGCTTCCTTGGCTTCCTTTTCCGCCTGCTTCGCGGCTTCCTTCTCCGCCTTCTCCGCTTCCTTTGCTTCCAGCTCCGCAGCCTTCTGCGCTTCTTCCTCCTCCGTCAGCTTCTGACGTCTCTGAAGGATGATCTCGTATGCGGACTCCGGATCGACCATCTCGGAGTACTTCTCGTTCATGTTGCTTGCGGAGATCGCCGCTGCTCTCTCCACGTCGGTGATCATGCCCATGTAGCTCTCGGGCGGAAGGATGTACGCGTGCTCCGCGATCATCGGAACGCCGCCGTTATCAAGCATGGAAACGATCGCCTCGCCGACGCCGAGCTGCTGAAGGAGCTCGGTCGTATCAAACGCCGGATTCTCACGGAACGCGTCCGCTGCCGCGCGGAGAGCCTTGCGCTCCTGCGGAGTGTAAGCGCGCAGCGCATGCTCGATCTTGTTGGAAAGCTGCGCCATAATGCTGTTCGGGATATCTCCCGGGGACTGGGTTACAAAGTAAACGCCGACACCCTTGGAACGGATGAGCTTCACGACCTGCTCGATCTTCTGCATCAGGACCGGTGACGCGCTATTGAACAGCAGATGTGCCTCGTCAAAGAAGAAGACCATCTTGGGCTTTTCGGGATCGCCGACTTCCGGCAGGACCTCGAAGAGCTCGGAAAGCAGGTACAGCATGAACGCGGTGTAAAGACGCGGCTTGTTGATCAGAGTCTCGGAGTCGAGGATATTGATATAACCCTTGCCGTCCAGGTCCTTATTGAAGAAATCCGTGATATCGATCGCTGGCTCACCGAAGAACTGGTCTCCGCCCTCAGCCTCGAGCGCGACGATCGCGCGTACGATCGTGGTAATGGTGGCCTTCGCGATATGGCCGTACTCCATCTCAAAGTCGGCGATGTTGTCGCCCACCCAGGTCAGCATTGCCTTGAGATCCTTGGTGTCAAGGAGCAGCAGCTCCTGATCGTCCGCGATCTTGAAGACGACGGAAAGCACGTCCGCCTGCGTATCGTTAAGGCCCAGGCACTGCGCCAGAAGGTGCGGTCCCATCTCGGAGATCGTCGTACGTAGCGGGGTGCCCTTTCTTCCGTAAATGTCGTAGAAAACAGACGGGAACGCCTGATACTCAAAGTCCTCTTCCAGACCGAAACGGGCGATGCGTTTCTGCATGCTCTCGCTGTCTGCGCCCGGCTTGATCATACCGGAAAGGTCACCCTTGACATCAGAAAGGAATACCGGCACGCCCATCTTGGAAAACGACTCCGCCAGCACCTTGAGGGTAACGGTCTTACCGGTACCGGTGGCACCGCAGATAAAACCATGGCGGTTTGCCATGCGCGGATTGAGATAAAGCTTCTGTGTAAGACCTTCGCCGGTCTTCGCGAAATAGATCATATTGCTGTCAACCATCGTATTCCTCCTGAGCTTAACTATAAAAATACTGCCAAACGATCTATATTGCCGATCGCAGCCGCAGCGGTTTCAATGATCACCGCTGTCCGTAGCTGCGCTTCGTACATTTGAAGTCAGTATACCACATTTGCCGTTTTGAGTCTATCACGAACGCAAGGAATAGTATTCTCTATACTTACCTTCTCCTCCGCCGTCTCCGCCTCAGCCCCCAGATCAGAAGGCAGAGCACCGTTACGCCCAGGTAGAACCAGGTCGCCGGGTTCGAGTACCAGGTCGTGAAGAAAGCGAACGTGAGGTAAAAGCAGAACTGCGCCCAAAGCACATGGAGCGCCGGCTGGGACTTGGCGTATCTCCGGACCGCGTACTCAAGGAGTGCCGCCGCGGCGCCGAGAAGAAGCGCGAAGATGATGACTCCGGCGATGCCGAAATCATAGTACGCGTCATAGACGAGCGTCACCGTCGTAAGCTCCTCCTTCGTCACATAGATCGGGAAGGAAACGAGCTGCGGGAACAGGAACTTTAAGCCCGTCAGCGCGAAGACCGGGAACAGCATCCGAAGTCCGTGCGTGTGTGCCGGCAGGTCGCGCACCAGGCAGTTCAGGTTATCGAAGTTATTGGCGATGTAAATGTAGGGCTGGGTGATCCAGATCGGCATATCCGGGTTCTTCATCTCAAAGATCCCGTTCAGATACTCGACGCTGTGTGCCCGCTCCACCGTGATAAAGACATAGAGCGCCATGACCATGAGGAAACCGGACGCGGCCAGGCCGATGGTGCGGCCGTTGATCATCTTCGCCGGCCGGACTCCCGAGGCGCTTAAGCCTGTCATCAGTGCCAGCACCACGCTGAAGATCAGCTGGAACCGGGACACCAGAAGGACCGGGATCAGGATCGAGATCGTGATGCAAAGCGACACATGGATCAGGTCGCTCCGCCGGATCCTGCCCTCACTCATGAGGTAAAGGATGCCGAAGGACGGCACCAGTGCCGAGACGACCGTAAAATAATGCAGGCCGCTGATATGAAAGTAAGAGTACGCATGCGGCGTATCGACCGTAAAGAGCGGAATGTAGCCGAGCACGTATGCCTCGATCAGAAGCGACAGCACGGAAACCACCGTCAGGATGTCCATGACGGTAAGCAGCATTTTCCGCCTCCTTGCTCCAGCCTGACGGTCTGCCGTCGTGCCGAAGGAACGGCTGTTATACTTGCTCCACGCGGTATTCGCCGATGCCAGGCGCACCGCGGAAACGCCGCCGTTTTCCTCTTCAGACGATCTGCCCGACCGTCGCAGAACAAGCGCCAGACCCATGTAAGCGATCATAAAAAAGATCCACGCCGCAGCGATAGTGATCCACGTCATCCTCTCCCACTTTCCCTGCAGATTGGAAAGCTTCAGGCAGGATACGCCCGCGCCGCCGATCCATGAAAGCGAAAAAAGGGCAGCCGGGCTTAGGCACGAGCTGCTCCTTTTCAGGTTCTGATATGCAATGCAGACTGCGGCCAGGATCATCACGGCGCCGGATGCGGCGTAAACTTCCGCATTGGCAAGGACAAAGCCCAGCAAAAACGCTGCGGCTCCGACCGGTATGGTTTTGTTCCAGTATCCACTCTGCATATTGATTTATTCTCCGGGGCCTGCCGCCGCTGCTGCCTCATTTCCTTCCGCAGCCTCGCCGGCGCTTCCCTCAGCGCCTTCTCCGCCGGACGCTTCATGCGCGGTGCCATCGGAAGAGCCGCCGTCAGTTCCGGTACCATAGTGAATCACAACGTCTGAGCCGCTCTCCGCGCTTCCTTCCGCACTGCCGCTGTGCACGACAGTTTCAGTTCCTTCGGAGTTTTCACTTCCGGCAGTCTCGTGGACGGTATCGCCGCTGTGCGCCGTGGTCTCTTCATGAGCCGCGATCTCAGTTTCGCCTGCCGCCTCCGTACTCTCGGTATGCTCCGCGCTCTCTTCACTGTGCGCAGTCGTCTCTGCCGGTGCCGCAGTCGTCTCCGGATGCTGCTGTGCCGGCGGTGCCTGGATCGTTGCCGCAGGCAGATTTGCCATGCCCGGCATCAGATCTGTCTGGCGGGCTATGCGGGCCACGACCGTCACATCAGAAGACTGCACCATGTACAGGCCTTCCGGAAGGTAGTTCTGCAGCGCAAGCGAGATCGTCACGTTGGTGTTGACGCCGGAGATATCGAGCAGGCCTTCGGGCAGGTAGATCGTATTGTAGCGATTCAGGACCGCGTCCTCTCCATAAACCTGGACAAATCTGGGCTCACTCTCCACGCCTGTCAGCGTATAGCCGGACGCCGGCTGGCCGGTTGTCGGGATATTGACGCTGACGCTCTTGGTCTTATAGACCGGCACGGTATACTGCACTTCGCTGCTTATGGTCACCTTGTCCCCGAGCGCGATGACATTGTCGTTGGCGTCAAAGTACTGGATCCTGCCGGTTCCGGTCTGTGTTGACTCGGCGCCCTCCACATCGATGACGATACCGACGCGGCTGACCTTGCCGATCTCAGACTCCGGTCCGTAAAGCGAGACCGTTGACGGAGTGAGAACCGGTGTTCCCGTCACATAGCCTTCCGCTGTGGAACCGGACAGACGGGTGGAAACATTGAACTGCTTCTCCTGCATATCCTCTGTCGTAACATGGACGACCATCGGTTGCTGCGTTACGCCGGAGATCAGGTTGGATACGCTTGAATCATATGTCACATAAATCGGAACCGCGCCCGTGACCGAGTAGTCACGCATATCGACATACGCGTCAAAGTTGGCCGGATGGATCTGGCTGCGCTGACTGGTACGCACCCGGTAGCTGACCCTGACCGTGCGGCTGTCCAATGTGAAGGACTTGCCGGCATTGGTCATCTCGTCACCATAATTGACGTCGATATCTATCGTGACCGATTCCGTCACCTCGGGGTTCGAGACATTGACCACGACCAGCCAGAGGATGAACGCGATGCAGATGGAGATCAGCTTGAGTCCGATATTTACTCTGAAAATGTTGATGATGTGCTTAAGCATTGGCAGCCTCGTTTCTCCGGCTGCGGCCAAAGAACCGTATCTCGGCCTTGTTGATCCGGTTGATGAGTACTTTGTCAAGCGCCGATTCGTCCGGGATCCTGGTCAGCTTGCCGCGGTAGGCGACAGAGACCCTGCCCGTCTCCTCGGAGACGACGATAGTAAGGCTGTCCGTGACCTCGGAGATGCCGAGCGCCGCGCGGTGCCTGGTGCCAAGGTCCTTGCTGATATCCATGTTGTCGGAAAGCGGCAGATAGCAGGTCGCAGCGACGACTGTATCGCCCTTCATGATGACCGCGCCGTCATGGAGCGGCGTATTTTTCTCGAAGATGTTGATGAGCAGGCCGGAGCTGACCTCGCCGTTGATGGTGATGCCGGTCTTGACAAACTCGTCGAGCGACTCGCTCTGCTCGATGACGATCAGGGCGCCGGTCTTGACCTTTGCCATCTCGTAGACGGCCTTGGAGATCTGGGACGCCGCTTCCTTGGTCATCGTGTTGTCATCACTGCGGGTGATGGCGGAAGTGATCCCGCTCCAAACGGACTGGCTTCCGAGCTGTTCGAGCGCTTTTCGAAGTTCAGGCTGGAAGATGATGATGAGCGCCGTTACCGCGATATATGAGATGCGCTCCAGGATCCACAGGATCGTATTCAAACGGAAGATCGCCGCAAAAAGCGTGAACACCAATATCACCAGGATGCCCTTTAAGAGGGTCCACGCCCTGGTGTTCTTGATCCACAGCAGGATCTCATATACGATGATGGATATGATAATGACTTCCACAAAGTTTGAAGGTTCAAACGGCGGAAGCAGCGACATCCAGCTTTTCAGATTATCAATGATTTTATCCAAAATATCCCCGATCTATGTGTATAAGCACGCATGGCGCGCGGCTTATACATGCTTAAAATAGTTTATTCTCTGCGCTCACTTTCATCCTGCGCGTTAACCTTGGGCACCGCCTTGACGAAGTAATAATAGTCGTCGTCCTCGAACCTCAAGTGTTCCGTACCCTTATAATCCACGCAATAAAAGATATACTCGTATGCAAATGCCAGCAGGAACGAAAGTACCAGTCCCACAAGCTCCGCGCCGATCGATCCGTCATCGAAGCGCGCGCCGCCGATGAAGATGACGACCGCCAGCACGATGGTTCCCGCGATCACCGCGATGGTCCATGCATGGTTCATGCTGCTGTGGCTTAAGAGAGATACCGTCACGATACAGAGCACGAACGCGAACATGATGACGTACATATACTCGTTCTTCAGTATCGTCTCACTGATCTCGATAAAGCCGTCCACCAGCTCTGCCGACCGCGACATCTGCTGCATCGCGTCAGCATTGGCAGCAAAATACTTTAGGATGAACCAGATCAGCACGCCCAGCACCGCAGGGATCGACGAGGCGATGCCCGCTGACATACCGAGTATGAGCGGCACCAGATACGGTATCTTGAAGTAAAATGCCAGCGGCACGAGCGACATGATGATGCCGGTCCCCGGCCTGAAGCCGTAGTACAGTACAAAGATCAGCATCAGCACGATCAGCGTAAATAGCGCCATCGCGTACGACACTTCGTACATATTGACCAGAACAAAGATCCCGGCCATAAAGGTGATGAACCCGAAGGGGAAGAACGCGCAGACAAGCGAGCACGCAAACAGTACCGCCGACCTGTCAAGCTGCCTGCTGAAGCCCATCAGCGTCTGGATGAGCATCAGGATCAGCAGTGCCAGCAGAAACTTCAGCACCGGCTTAATGAACGCGTCGTACTTCGCGTATATCTTTCGTAATGTATCTCTGATGATAAGTATCGTACCCAAGGCCGATTCTCCTGTAACTTTTTTTATCTGTTATGCGCTGCGCCATACGCCGGTTTGCGCTGTCTGAGTAACACCGGCTTAATACCGGAACCGCCGCCCTGTTACCGTTCTGCCCGATAAGAGGCGGCCGGTCAATAGCGGAACCTTCGTGCGAGGCGCTTGAGCTTGGTCGCGTAGAGCAGGATGCCCTTGCGCGCAGTCTTATACCGCGTCGCGCAGACGATCCAGGTGATGATCAGATACAGCACCAGTCCCGCGGCATAAAGGTATCCGAGACGCCTTAACGTCTGTCCGATACCGTCAAGGTTGATGTTATAAAACAGCGTATCCGCCTTGAAGATCACGTACATGCCGAAAAGGACCAGGAACACAAACGTATACCGCACCAGTGACAGCAGCATGTGCCACATGATGTAGTCGGACTTATAGTAATTATTGATTTTAAAGACATCCCGCTCGTTCTTCTTCTCGTAGATCGCGAGGTCCGTCATGAGCCGGATCTTTTCCTTACTGATCATCCAGATCGTCCCCTGTTCCCGTCTTCCGCCGGCGTTTCACGCTGCCTGCATTGCCGTAAACCGCTGAACAGCTGTCCCGGGCTGTCTGCATTGCCATAAACCGTTCTCCCGGACTGTTCGTGCAGATGCTTCCGCATATTCATATCAAAGAAGGCGCTTCACCCTGCGACAACATTTTCATGCGCATCAAAACCCATGCTCCTGCCCTGCCCGTCTAAAAATCGTCAGGCAGACAAGACCATGCGTGGTGGTTTGTGTATAAAGTTTAGCATATCACAAATACCAAAACAAGGCGCAAACCCTGTTTCTTTTCTGTCGGTTTCCTTAACAAAAGTATTTCTTTTGTATTCCTGATTTTCACTGTTTATAAAGGTATTTCGCAGGATATAATGCGTTAGATCTTGAGATAATGATTGATCGTTCGATTGATGATAGACAGATTGAACGGCAGTCTGTATGTCTCCGCCGTAATAATCAGTCTGTCTCCGGGATAGATACCATTTTCCTCATATTCTCTTATTTTCCAGATAACACTGTTGGCATATTCCTTATCATCCATCATCCCGAGATGTTCCCAGAACATCTCTTTTCTATCGGATATACGCAGCACTGTAAAGTCCGGATGAAAGACATGATTTTTCACGACCAGCGGTTTCTCATAATGATACGGGATTCCCGCCCGGTGGAGAGCATTGGCTATGATCACCTCTGATTTGGAACGGACTCTTTCCTTTTTATCTGTATAGTGTGCGGCAGCATTGTCCGCAAATCCTTTATGCTCAAAAGTCTCTGCCTGCCAATTGGATGCATAAATATCATCGGGAAGCACCAGAGGCTCAATTATGGTCTGTCTGCCGGGAGTTTCTTTCAGAAACACTCCCGCTAAAGCATTCGGATCATATTTGTCCAAAAACCGGTTCAACACTTTCAGCTGTTCATTTGCGGTCCTATGTATACGCTCAAGATAGCGCCTCTGAATAATGCCATAAGCACGTTCTCGGTCGGCTGCAGGCATATAGACACCGTTTTTCATTTTCGGATCTTTTCTACAATAAAACTGAAGGTTGTTATTAACCTTCTTTACTTCCACATATCCTGCCGGAAGCTGTTTGACGGCATTTTCAGATGTTTTCGCAATACTCCTCAAACGGTCTCTTTCCATTTCAGCAAGCTTTGCTAAACTGTACACAGGATTATCATCACAGTTGTCAGTAAATGCTCTCGTGTTGTCCATTGGAATAATTTCCTTTCCTGATTATTTTTTTGCAAATGGCCTAATTTTATCGAACAGTTACAAACAGTTTCGTCATCGCAAGTCCGATTACATAGGTATTACAATTAATTAATGGTTTCAGTTGTGTCTTATAGAGGGATGGAATGCTCTAATACATAGGTTTTGAAGAATTTCTCTACAGACAGTTGTATTTTTTTGAGGTTGTGGATTCTTTCCTACATAGGTATCCATGAATCTTTCCCTTTTCAGTTGTATTTTCTTGATGCTATAGGCCATTTCATACATAGGTATCATCGATTTTCTACTAAATCAGATGTAAGCCATTCATGAACATGCCCGATTATTACATAGGTATTAATAGAAAACGCCCATTTCAGTTGTTCCAGATATATGAATTTCCCTGTTCACGAAAAATGTTGATCTATGGTTTGTCAGAAATGCACGATAATGATTCAAGATCATGGATTTTCGAAATATTGAAAGCTAACTCCTGACTAAATTATCATGCACGAAATAAGCATGATTGTCAATATACAGTTTAACAATTCAACTTACAAAGTCGGATGCAGATTAAGTGCAGAAACTGATCATGAACTTACTGATTCAGCTTGAAATCCGTCTTTCTCTTGTGCATAATAATATAATCCGTTCTGCTGATCATAGAGCAGGGTTCAGTTTTATGTTCTTTATGGATTTGATAGAACGATTCGGAGTATCAAAAAGAATCTCGCTTACGATTAGAAATGAAGATCACGCTCATACGGACCGCAAAGCCGGTCTATGCATGGAAAACAGAATACGGCAGTGAGGAGTTTGGCAGGGCGCTGGCAGAGTATGCTGCCGCTCCGGCAGATGGCCTGTCACGTAGGAAGATGAGCACATCCGGGCGGCCGGTTTATGTGGGTCCGGAACGTTATTGTCTGGAAACAGCTGAAGCGATGTTTGATAACCTCGCTGCTGCCGTCTTCTTAAGCACGCCTGTCAATGCAGCCTGCCCCGACCGGCATCAAAAAAATGAAGCGCACGAAGCTAATGAAATGGAGGCGTTGAGCAAAAAACCGCTTGATAGTTCTTACTTATCCGTGCAGTCCCCACTGTATATAACAGCGTTGCTTCGCGAGCTTCCTTTCGACTCCTCTCCTTACGCCGGGAAAACACTGTCCTTATCTGCATGGCAGCGGAAGGCATGGCTGCAGCGCTTCTTTAAAGTGATGTTTGACAAAAAGGCGGAAAGCCGCGCACGCGCGGCTGAACTGATCGCTGGGATCCGCGCTGCCGGAAAAAACTGCATTATCATCGCCGACGAGCATATGGTCAACACACTCGCAAGGGAACTGAAGCGAAACGGCTTTCATATCAAGCGCGGCGGACTAATTCATGTCGACTATCTGGAGCGTATCGTGGCTACCGACAACGAGCCTCACTGCGGTGGCTGCATGCACGACTGCCCGCTCTCCAATCCGGGCTGTATGATCGGGAAGGACAAGGCGGCGAAGCTGCGCAGCTTCAAACAGATCGGTTGACATAAATCAAATTCCACACCAGCCGACTCATCTATGATAACCCTGTCCTTGGCTCAGGGTTCAGTAGAGATTTTCATGAAATATCAGACATTAAAAATACCAGACAGTATAATAAAAAGCAGACAATAAACCAACATCGAAAGGCACATCATGACCATTAAAGATATCAGAGAGATCAAGAAACTTTATACCAAGGAGCGCTGCTCTGTCTCCAGACTTTGCGGCTGCTATGTCAATGCAGAAAAGGAAAAGGTCGCGACATTTTCCGGAAGTCTCTTAGGCCTGAGCGACTCGGAGCTGCTCAAATACATGGAGATCTTCAAAAAATGCCTCTCAGGCGGCATTGGCAAGAACCTCTTCAACATTGACATCCCGCTGAAGTTTGAGACCGAGGACGACGGCTACAAGATGCTTTCTGCCATGCGCTCTTCCGGCCTTCGGAACGAGGAAGTCATGGACGTCTTCTATGACCAGATCATCGAAAACTTCCACCACACCAGCAACTACATGATCCTCACCGCGGCTGATACCTATGATATCCCCGGCAAGTCACGCCTCGGAGATACGATGGACGACGCGTCGGAGGAGTCATTTACATACTTTCTCTGCGCGATCTGCCCGGTCGAGCTCGGCAAGCCCGGCCTTAAGTTCAGCAGCGACGACGGCTGGTTTACGGCGATCGACCGTGACTGGATCGCGGAAAAGCCCCTGGCAGGCTTCATGTTCCCGGCGTTCAATGACCGCAGTACGGACATCCACGCGGCGCTCTTCTACGCCGGCTCCGCAGACGCGCTGCAGTTCGATCTGATCGACCATCTCTTCGGCTCCGATCTTCCGATGACCTCCGCGGACAAGAAAGAGGCCTTCGGCGAGCTCGTCAGTGAGATCTACGGGGATGAATTCACGCCCGAGGACGTGAAAAATATCCACGAGACGCTCGCCATGGAGGCAGAGGCCATCAAAAATGAGCCCTCCCTCGACGATACGCTCTCCCGCTCCCACGTCCGCTCGATCCTCGAAAAGAGCGGCGCGACAGATGAGCAGATGGACCGCTTCGAGGATTCCTTTGACGCGGTCTTCGGTGATACAGAGCTCGCGATCGACAACATTTACAACAAACGGAACTTCGAGGTAAAGAGCGACTCGGTCAAGCTCAACATCTCCGCGGACCGCACCGATCTCATTCGTTTCGAAAAAATAAACGGCACGATGTGTGCCGTTGTCGAGCTCGAGGGTGAAGTGGAAGTAAACGGGGTGCGGATCTGAGCACAGCCTTCCAAAACTATGTCAAAAGCTGATGTACGCCGAAAACGTCACATCAGCTTTTTTGTATAGTCCAAGTCTTATATGCATCTTACAAATCGAGCTGCAGTCCGGCGTGCATCTGCTGCGCCATGTCACCCAGTTCCTCACGCAGGATCTCCATCGCAGGGTCGCCCGTGCAGTGGCCGGTAAGTATGTGCTCGATGCCCGTCTCACGGACACGCCCCGCGAACGCGCGCACCTCGTCGTCCGGAAGCTCAAAGAGATGGAAGCCGCCGATCATGGCGTAGAGCTTCTGCCCAGGGTACTCCTTACTTACTTCGCGGATAATGTTGTCCGCCCCGCCGTGGGAGCAGCTGTTGAAGATAATGAGTCCCTTCGGGGTCTCAAAGACAAGGCTCTGCTCATGGCGGAAATCATCCGGAACGATCGAAGAGCCGATCTTCAGATACATCCCGGCCTTGCGTCCGATTGCGTCGAGCCCGGGCGTGCGGTGTGGGATAAGCTTCGCTCCGGGAGCAAGCTCATAGTTGCCCTCGACGTACTCGATCCGGTCACGGTACTTCTCAAGGTAGCCGTGGCGGATGCCGATGTACTTGTAGCCGAGAGCGCGGGCTTCCTCGTCTGCTTCAGATTCTACAGCAGAGGTTGCGCCCTCGCTTGTGGAATCGGATGCACTGCTGCCTGCTGCCGGGCTCTCTTTTACAGGGTCCTCATGTTCCGCTTGCTTAGCCAGTTTTTCTTTCACGGCAACTGCGCGCTTTTCCTCCTCCGCATCTTCTTCCGAGGTCTTATCCTCGGTGCCGTAGCAGTTCTCTCCTGTTCCCTTGCGCAGATAAAGCTTCGCCTTGCTGTTTAAGGCGAAGAAAGTATCAAAGCCGTTGGCGTGGTCCCAGTGGGCGTGTGAAAGCGTGCTGAAATCCACGTCAGCGATATCTATCCCGAGAAGGGCAGCATTGTCCGCAAAAAGGCGGGACGCGCCGGTGTCGAGCAGGTACTTTCTGCCGTCATACTCGATCAGGATCGAGAGTCCCCACTCCGCAGCGAACTGCTTGTATTCAATGTTGTCGGTCAAAACTGTGATGCGCATGTGTGTCCTTTCTTACCACTGAAATCTGCAAAACTCTCAAATTCCCGGGTACTGATCTGCCTCCTTGGAGTCAATCCCTACCACCGGACTCAGACTGTGCAGGTGATCTGCGGGTACTGTTAACTATCCACGTTACAGCTCCGCCGTCACCGGGAAGTCGAAGTAGGTGTCGGGATGGGGTTCATCTTCCAGCACGAAGTGCCACCATTCGCATTCGTACGGAAGGAAGCCGCTGCGGGACATCATGTGCTGCAGCATCATGCGGTTCTCGTACTGCTCCTCCGTGATCGCGGGGCCGTGATAGTCGGGATGCGACTCCGGTCCGAAGAAGTCGAAGGGGCTGCCCATGTCCACTTCCTTACCGGTCCGCATGTCAAAAAGCGTAAGGTCGATGGCGCTGCCGCGGCTGTGGCTCGACTGCTTGGCGATATAGCCGAGCTTAAAGAGCTCCTGCTTCTCAAGATCCGGATAAAAGTAAGGCTTCATGCGGATGTCCTGGTCCTCGATTCCCCAGAGTACGAAGTGTTTGACTGCACGCGCAGGCCGGTACGCGTCGAAGATCTTGATCTGGTAGCCCATGACATAGAGCTCGTTGCTCGCGGACTTCAGGGCCCTCGCCGCTTCCCTCGTCGTGATCGCGCACGGCGCCTCATAGCCGTCAATACGCTCGCCGATAAAGTTGTAGGTCGAATGATAGCGGATCTCCTGGATGACATGCGGCACATAGTCTGCCGCCAGGACGAAGCCCGAGCTATCGTAGATACGGTCTTTCTCTCTCATATCAATACTGCCTTTCACGGGCTCGGTCTGTCTCCGATCAGTTCTGCTTCCGCACGATCAGGTACTCGTCACCGTTGCGATAATACGGGCAGCTCTTATAGTGTCCCTCCGAGATACGGTAGTAGTCATCCTCGTCCATCTGCACGTCGCAGACATATTCGTCATATTCCTCGTCATAGATATAAAACGCGCACTGCGCGCACATTCCGTCCATTTACTTTGCTTCTCCTGTTCCGATACCGCCTGTGCCAATAATGCTGTCCCGCTTGTGTTCACCATGTCCAGGATTTTCAACCCACTGATCTTGAACAAAGTCATCAATATAATACAGACAGCCATTACCGCAGTTCAGGTTTACTTCCCCTTCTTGTTCGCGATCAGCGGCTTGATCGTGCGGTAGATTTCCTTGACGCCCTCGGGGAACTTCTTCTGAAGGGCGTTGTTGATGCCCTGCTTGGTCTTGTAGGACATGATGATCTTCGTGATCACCGCGGCGTCGTCAGCATTGCCCAGGTTGTTCTTGGTAAGGGCAGCCTCGACCCAGGACTGAAGTTCCTTCTCCATCTCTTCCTGCATCTGAGTGGAAATGCCGCCGATCACCCGGACCTCGACGTCGTGTTCCTTCCAGAACGCCGCGAGTGCCTCGTAACCGTTGTCCTTGGAGACGATAAAGTACTCGCAGGATTTCTCAGCATTGTCCCGGATCAGGTAGCCGAGGTAGGAAGAAAGCTGGAAGTCGAGCGCGTTTTTATGGCCGACGCCGACCTTCTGGTAGAGGATCTTCGCCTTCGATCGCATGATCATCTGCAGCATGTCGAAGGTCAGCTTGTCGGCGTTTTCAGAGTAAAAGATATGGACCGTGTCGGAAGCGGCCAGGTCCTCGATGCCGAGGAGGCCTTCGGTCTTGACGTTTTCATAATCTACCAGATAGTACTTCATGATTGTATACCTCGTGGTTGGATGGTTCGCATTCTATATAAATCAAGGTTTGACAGCATTGCAATATGGCCTGCCGCAATATGGCTGTTACACAGCTTCCCGCAGTTTAGGCAACCTGCCATCCTGGGCTATTCCTATTAGGCAACCTGCCTTCCGGAGTCGTTCCTAAGTTTAACTATACCCAACACGGTGAGTTAAGTCAATGAACATAAGCTTTCCGCATCTTCAAAACGACGTTTCCCGATTGATCGCCGAAAGAGCCGACGGTCACGACAACGTCATTATCACCATTTGGCCTCTCCAGGCCCTCCTGGGTGATAATCGGCTCCGCATTCACTTCCAAATCAGGCCATTATCACTATTTACGGCTCTGACTTGCCTATTGGTGATAATGCTGCCGGCTCAGTGCCTCTCGTCCGCGTTCTCATATCTCTCGCAGAACCGCGTCGAAAAGGGCGGTTCGTCTTTGTTCGAGCCTTCTTGCAATCGCTTTTAATATTTATTATAATAAATTATATCACAGTTTATATTTATTATAATGAGGTTTAAATCATGCCAAAGAGATCAATGATGGCGGTGTACCCGGGAACAAAAAAATGTCTGCAGCAGATGGGTAACCAAATCAAACTCGCCAGGCTCCGAAGAGATATCTCTGTTAAATTAGTCGCTGAAAGAGCCGGGATCAGCGAGACTTCTGTCTGGGCCGTTGAAAAAGGATCGCCCACGGTTTCCATGGGCATCTACGCTGCCGTACTGCATGCAATCGGGCTGCGCGATGATCTTTTGCTGATTGCCAGGGACGACGCTCTCGGCAGAACGCTTCAGGATCTGAAACTCGAGACCCGGAAACGTGCTCCAAGAAAACCGAAAGAAACCTAGAATAATCGTTCCGTCTTATTCATATACGGTTCAATATCTGAGGAATGAAACAGTTAAACGGTTTCCTGTCACAAGGCTGGGTCAACATAGTCAACTCCATGCCTACTTCGTTGGTACTTCGACCTTAAGTGCTCGGCTCGCTGACTTTCATAGAAAATCAAGATATAAAGGACACGTCAATGCTGCGTACGATTTATGTATATGCAGGATGGCTCGGAAACGATCCGGATCATCCGCTGATAGGGACTTATCTGATTGACAGAGAGAAAAGCTCTGCCAGTTTTTCATATTCAAATGAATGGCTTTTAAGCCATCGAATTGAGATTGACCCGGCACTCCCGCTATTTGAAGGCCGGCAATATATACAGTTTGCAACTGGTGATACCTTCGGTTTTCTTTCTGATTCTTCGCCTGACCGTTGGGGCCGGGGTCTGCTTCTCCGCAATGAACAATTACAGGCAAGGGAGGAACGCCGGCGCGCCCGTACGCTCCTTCCGGAAGACTTTCTCCTGGGCGTCAGCGATTATGGAAGATCCGGAGGGCTGCGATTCAAAACCAAGCCTGAAGGACCATTTCTTTCCGTGCACAATGATATCCCGAGAATCACGGAACTGCGGCGTCTGGAATACTCCATAAACCGATATGAAGATGCCCGTGAACTCTTGAATGACCAATGGGTCAAGGATCTCCTCTCCCCAGGTTCGTCTCTCGGCGGTGCCCGGCCAAAGGCGAATGTGATCGACACGGACGGTTCTCTTTGGATCGCCAAGTTTCCTTCGCAAAGCGACTACATGGACATTGGAGCCTGGGAGCAGGTTTCATACTGCCTCGCCAGACGATGTGGCATCAACGTGCCTGATTCCCGTGTCATTAATTCGGAAGGAGGACATCATATCTTTCTGTCAAAGCGTTTTGACCGGGCCGGTAGCCGGCGTATCCACTTTATATCCGCTATGACCGCGTTACAGGAAAAGGACAGCACTGCATCTGCATCAGGAAAGGGCTTTCTGGATATGGCCGAGTTCCTTGCCGAGCAGAGTCTCCTCCCGGCAGAGGATCTGGAAGAACTGTTTCGCAGGGTTGTTTTTACGATCTGCATCAGCAACACCGACTGCCATTTCCGTAATCATGCGTTCCTGCTACGGGAAAACGGATACAATCTTGCGCCCGCTTATGATTTGAACCCGAGTATCGACAAGGGCGAGCTGGCGATTAACATCACAGACAGCGAATCTGCTATTGATCTCAGCCTCGTCAGGGAGACTGCCGGTTTCTATCAGCTCACTGACGCGCAGGCAAATAATATTATCAATGATATACGATATAATGTAGCCAGATACTGGCCGGCCGAGGCAGACAAGCTTCGCATATCTGCAAAGGAGAAGGAATACATGTCGCCGGCGTTCGCCGAGGCGAGTTCCTAAATACAAGTATAAAATCGCATCGTCAGACTATGACGGTGCGATTTTTATAAAAACTCGTTACACTCACAGTATCTGTGTAAACTCCTCGATTCTCTTCCTCTTATCATGCCAGCCCTTGAGCGGTGCGGCCTTTTCCGAAGGATAGCCCGCAAGCAGCAGGCACACGACTTCATACTGCTCCGGAAGCCCGAACGCCCTTGCAATCTCGTCCTTATCAAAGCCTCTGACCCAGCAGGTGCCGAGACCTTCGTCGCAGGCTGTCATCATCATATGCGTCGCCGCGATCGCCGCGTCCACTTGGCCGGAATTATGACCGTCCCGGCCGTGCCACGCCGCGTCCAGATCCGCGCAGACCATAAAAACGGTAGGTGCGTTGAAGGTATAATGCGAAAGCGACCGAACCTTCGCGATCGCTTCTTCGCTCTGCAAAACATAGATCCGCTGCGGCTGGTTGTTATGCGCTGTCGGCGACACCTGTGCCGCCCGCAGCATCTTCTGCACGACCTCCCGATCGATCTGCCTGTCCTCAAAGGACCGTACGGAATATCTGCTTTCTGCCAGTTCCAGAAATGTATCAAAATTCTTCACAGCTGAACACCCCTATGTTTCTAATTCGCTGATAATGCTGTCGGCTCCCCTCGGCCTTTCTTGTTTGTCCTGCGTCTTTGGACGCTTGATATCTGCTGCCGGCTCAGTGTCTCTCGTTCGCGTTCTCATATCTCTCGCAGAACCGCGCCGAAAAGGACGGTTCCTCACCGCCGATCCCAAGATGCGTGATGTCCCCGTAGCGTAGCGTCCGAAAGCAGGCGATGCCCTGCTCGCGCTCTTCCGTTACAACTTCCGTCACCGAGGTGGGCGCCGCAGCAAAGAACTGCAGAGCGGTAAAAGGCGAGACATTCCAAAGGTGTGAGAGGATTACCGCCGAGATCGCAAAGTGGCAGAAAAAGACGATGACGTCATCATTGCCCTTTAGGACACGGTAAATGCAGCCGTCCCGCTCATATCCGTGATCCGCGATCAGACTGTCAAAGCGGTTGATAACCTCATCATATCGTTCCGGCATGTCGCTGCAGCGCGCAAGCTCCGACGTCCGCCAGCTGTCCATACCGAAAAGCTCCGGGTGTCTCCCGTAGTAAGACGGCAGGATATCCCAGAGGATGCGCTTTAGATACCGGCTGGTCGCAGGATCCGTCTTCAGTTCGTTCGTATACGCCTTCCTCGCGGTCTCCGACAGGTTCGGATCAAAGCGCGCCTGAAACTCCTGCAGCCAGTCGAGCGTCGTGACATCCGGATGAATGCCGGCGTCCGCCAGTGCCTTTATCACATATGCCGCCGTATCCCGCGCCCTTCCGAGCGGCGACTGGTAAATGGTGACGGATCTTTCCCCTGCGATCTGCTTCTTCATCCGGTCCGCAAGCAGCGCAGCTTCTCTTCTGCCTTTTTCCGTCAGAGTGTCATGTTCATAATCCGGATCACCGTGTCTGATAAATATCAGTTTCATTTAACTCCCCTCTTTCATCATATCTTCTGCCGACGCCCGGATATGCTCCATGAAATGCCTGACGACGTTCGACTGCATGCGGTCCTCCGCATAAAGCATGACAAATGCAGGCTTTGCGGATATGCCGTCGATCCTCCGGAGCACGACTTCGTCACCGTCGAGCGCATCCATAAAGCCCGGCGCAGTACCCGGAAAGACGGCGATGCCCATTGCCTGGCGCGCCAGCTCATACGCCGTCATGATATGCGTAAAGCGGCAGCGGATCCTGGGGCGTTCCCCCTCCGGAAACCAGCTGAGGATCTCCTCCTCTCTGCCCAGGCGCATCGGAACGATGAGATCGCGGGAACAAAGTTCCCGCACGTGAATCGAGTCATCTGTAAGCGCGATCTTTGGGTGTTCTTCCGTCGATTGCATAGTATACTCCTTCGGCACGATCGCTGTCCAGTTCTCATAAAACAGGTCGTCACAGCAAATGCCGGCTGTCTCCCGGACGTCCTGCGCAATCGCGAAGTCACAGAGGCCGTTGCGGATCCGTGTCATGATCTCGTCCGTACCGCCGGTCCAGATATTGTAGCGGACGGCGGGATGCTCCGCGCTGAAGGAAACGATCCACTCAGAGAGAAACTGCAGCGTCTTACCTTCGATCGTCGAGATATTGATCGTACCGTTCAGGCCCTGCCCGATCTCGCGAACATTTTCCGCAGCTTTATCCGCGAGGTCCAGGATCTGCGCGGCGTACTGCTTCAGCAGTTCTCCCTCCGGCGTCAGCGCCATAAAATGCGGCCTGCGTTCAAAGAGCCGCACTCCCAGCTCCTCCTCCAGGTCTTTGATCTGGCGGCTCAAAGGCGGCTGCGCGATATGCAGTGTCTCCGCCGCCTTCGTAAAGTTCATCTCAAGCGCAACCGTATA
>JAFTBX010000069.1 GCA_017455005.1 Lachnospiraceae bacterium
CATGTCGCGCATGACTTTCTGAAGGGAAGAAACGCCTATATCCTAAGCTCGGATAACTGGATCAGGAACAACGTCTATCATACCTATGAAGGCGGTGCCTGGTATGCGGCAAAGCATGCGGACGGCCCCACATCCGAGTGGGTGCTGGTCCATGACAAGAAGGGTCGTATCAAAGATACCTATGCCGGCGGCAGGGACTGCGACTACATGTACGGCCCGGCATACTTCTCAAGGGAGTTCAGCGATCATTTCCTGCCGGTCCTCGAGCGCTACTGCGAGATGCCCGGTACGGAGGACTACTACTGGGAGCATGTGCTCATGGGGATCTTAAACGGCGAGGCGAAAAAGCGCCTTAACGCCTACTTCGGACGCATCCCGGAGCTGAAATACTGCGACGATATCGAGATGTATGTGAACCTTCAGCCGGATGACAATGTCTACGAGTTTGAAAATCTCGAGGAGCTGCGGGAGTTTGATGAGAAATACCGCGAAGACTCCGGTTCCAAGGCGATGCAGCTCGTAAGCCATGTCTTCGGTGTGCCGGAGTCTGAGGTCGTGAGGATCCGGCGCTTAAAAGCGGGCATGACCAATAACTCGTGGCTCTTTTCCATCGGCGACCGCTCATATATCTGCCGGATCCCGGGTGAAGGAACGGAAAAGCTGATCAACCGATATCAGGAAAAAGCAGTTTTTGATGCGGTGCAGCCGTTGGGTATAACCGAAAAAGTTATCTACTTTGGCGAAAAGAGCGGTTACAAGATATCAGAGTTTTATGAAAACTCCCGTAACGCAGATCCGAAGAATGATGCTGACATGCGCTGTTGCATGAAAAAGCTCCGTATGCTGCATGAGTCAGGCGTAACTGTCAGCCATCATTTTGATATCGATGAGCGGATCGGGTATTATGAGGACTTATGCGGAGGCGCGGAGCATATCCCGTTTGCGGATTATCCCGAGATCCGGGAAGCGGAGCACAAGCTGATCGACTGGATCAAGTTGAAAAACCGCCCGGAAGTGCTGGCCCACATCGATCCTGTTCCGGATAACTTCATTTTCCTTCCGGGCGCAGATATCAGCGAGACGGAACGGGACGAGACGATGGTTCGCCTCATCGACTGGGAGTACGCCGCGATGTGCGATCCGCTGATGGACCTCGGTATGTGCGCGATCTACGCCTATATGGAAGAAGCGGCTGTGGAAAAGCTCATGGAGCAGTATTTCGGCCGCACGGCGGCAGAAGAGGAGCGCAGACTCGTTTATGCCTATATGGCACTCGGCGGCCTTCTCTGGGCGCTCTGGGGCGTATATAAGGAAATGCTGGGCGTGCAGTTTACGGACTATACGATCAAGCAGTACCGGTATTTTAAGAAGTATTCCAAGCTTGCCATGGAAGGCGTCTGAAGGGTCATGAGCGGGGAGCATGTCTGAAGCATGTGCCGGCATTGACAGGAATACAGATAATTTCATACAGGTCTTACTTCATGTGTCGCGGGCCTTTCGAAAAAAGAAAGGCGCCGCGGCACTTTTCTGTAATAAAAATACGGTTTTGTAAGAAAAAATATAGTAAAAAGATATACAATATTTTGTGGAATGTGGTATCATGTTATACAAGGCGTATTGTCATAAGCTTTTTTACGAGCGTGACTGAATATATACTGAGGAGGCGCGATTTATGAACAAGTTCCGTACCATCGGTCTGTTGGCGGGTGTCGCAATCATGGGCCTTGCTACGATGACATCCTTTGCCGGATGGAAGCAGAGCAACGGCAGATACTATTATGAAGACAACGGCACGGTCGTCACCAGCAACTGGCTCCGCATGAGCGACAACAATGGCGGTTATGTCTATTATTATATGGGCAATGACGGCTACATGTCCTCCGGTTGGACCAAGATCAACAATCTCTGGTACTACTTCAAGGATAACGGTACGATGGCGACGGGCTGGGTCAAGGTCGGCGACCTCTGGTACTACATGAACCCGACCA
Source organism: Lachnospiraceae bacterium (assembly GCA_017455005.1). Taxonomy (GTDB): domain Bacteria; phylum Bacillota; class Clostridia; order Lachnospirales; family Lachnospiraceae; genus Avilachnospira. The sequence goes on from JAFTBX010000069.1 coordinate 1,989, forward strand.
ACGGCCAGATGACCACAGGCTGGCTCAAGCTCCAGCAGAACGGATCGGACGTATATTATTATCTGAAGCAGAGCGGCGCGATGGCGACCGGCTGGCGCCAGATCGATAACGCCTGGTATTACTTCCTCGATAACGGTGCAGCAGTGCTCGGCAAGTGGGCACGGATCAACGGCACCTGGTACTGCTTCGGTACGGACGGAAAGATGGCGACCGGCTGGCACAAGCAGAACGATGTCTGGTACTACCTGGACAGCAGCGGAAAGCTGATGACCGGATGGCTCCGCGACAACGCCAAGAACATCCAGTACTACTGCGATCCGAATAACGGCGTCATGGCAACAGGCTGGAAGCAGATCGACGGCTATTGGTACTATTTCAACGGCAGCGGCGCGATGCAGACCGGCTGGCTCAACCAGAACGGCACCTACTACTTTCTGCAGTCGAACGGCCAGATGGCGGCGAACACGACGCTGACGATTGATAACAAGAGCTACAGCTTCGGTTCCAACGGCGCGTATATCGCGAACGCGAACAACACACCGTCCAGCACCGGCTACAACAACGGTCCTTCCGTCAGTGGCAATGACTCTGTCGTAAGCAGCGGCGGCGTCGTCACGGCGACATCACCGGGCGGAAGCGGTAACTCCACCAGTCCTGCAGCGGGCAACAGCACGAGCTCCAACAGCTCCAGCGGCCCGGTTGTAGTCAGCAATGCGACCAACTATAACAGTGATACGTCTACCGCACCGATGGCAACCGGTACGGACAGCTCAGGACCGTCGATCTACGGCACCAGCAACACGACGATCGGCCCCGGCACCTCAAGCGGTACCAGCACCAGCAACTCACCGACAGGATCCAGCAGCAGCTACTCAGGTTCCACCTATGACAGCTTCGGCAACCTCATCCCCGGCCTCGTCAGCGGCCCGGGCATGTGATCCGCAGGAGAGCAAAAGACAAACATAAATCGCATATAATATATAAAGAAGAGATCGGCTCATGACCGGTCTCTTTTTTAAATAGCAGAATGTGAATTAGTTGAATATAACGCGTGCGCGTTATATAATATAAGGGCGACAAGCTCTGCCGCAACAGCATTACACACATTAAAAGACGAAGAGAGCCAGACAAATATGACATTGAAAGAGATTTTAAAGGATAAACACATCAGCATGTACAGCCTCGCAAAAGCGACCGGGATGCCTTACAGTACCCTGAATGATATTGTCAATGCCAGGATCGAGCCTGCCAGCATCCGTTCCGGAGACCTGCGTGCAATCGCCGGACAGATCGGCATGAGCATGGATCAACTATATGACCAGCTCAGCGAGTCGTTTGTTATCGAGATCAGGGACGTGCAGGGAAGGATCCGTATCATTAACAGGCAATACTATGTCAGCTTCAAATACGATGGGACTGAGGTAACTGAGCCTGTGGCAAAAGCTGACGCTGAGAGCAGCATTTTCATAAAAACGCTGGCAGGATGGAAGATGGAAGACTATATCTCCGACAGAGAACTGGAGGCATTATGCAGTACTATTTGATGAGAAAAGATACGGCTTTCGGTGTCGCTGAGATCGACGTGACAGGAGAAATGCTGAAATATAAGATCAGGGATGACCTCGCTGATCTCGCTCCGCTTATGAATAAGAGTGACCCGGGATGGATCCGGGCATGGTGGCAAAAGAGGAGCATACCGCTGAGCCAGGATGGAGTCGCGGAGATGCTGCGGGATAACGGTTACGATGGTCCGGCGGAATACCTGACCCACAACCTCGGACTGAGTCTGACGGATTACTATTGGATCAAGCCGGTCGGTTCATCGCTCAGATGGAAGCAGGTGAATCTTTTTGACAATGATTTCGGAGAGATCATCAGCAAAGAAGAATCTACTGATCGGCTGCATTCCTATACTCCGAACTCTACGTTACAGGGGCAGTTGGAAAAGAAATGGATCATCCGTGATGGAAAACGCCTGCTGATCAAAGGAAACCGGGACCGGAGTTCGCTGGAAAGCCTGAATGAATACGTTGCCTCTTTGGTTCATTATAGGCAGGGTTATGATAATTACACCCCCTATCATCTGGTCCGGATCTCAAACCGTTCCTATGTGTGGGGCTGTTATTCGGAAGCATTTACAGATGAAAGAAAGGAGCTGGTATCTGCCTACGCAGTGGTAACATCGGAAAAGAAGCGGCAGGACGTATCGTCCTATGAGCACTTTATAGAGCTTTGCGCGGGTCACGGGATCGACAAAGAGCAGCTCCGCCGGGATCTGGAGTATCAGATACTGACGGACTATATCCTGAGCAATCCGGACCGGCACCTCAGCAATATCTCTGTGCTGAGGGATGCGGATACACTGCAGTTTCTGCGCATGGCACCGATCTATGATACGGGAAAGGCATTTATGGCCGGACTTGAGATGCCTGCTAGTGACAGAGAAATCATGGATATCCGCGTCACAAGCTTTGCGGCAAGAGAAACAAAGCTGCTGGAGTACGTACAGGACAGGTCGCTGGTCGATCTCACAAAGCTTCCTACAATATCTGAACTCAGGCAGATCTATGAAATGGATCCGGAGCTTGACCGGTCGCGGATCAACGCCATATGTTCTCTATATGAAAAGAAAATCGATCTCTGCCGTCAGTTCCAACTCGGTAAGAGTCCCTATGAGATCAGAGTATCCATGGCATCTGCAGTACAGGGCGTAAGAGAAGAGACGCCTGCCTGGGGAAGATCGCGGAGGTTTATTGTAGACACAAGTGCAGTAGATCTTTAATTACACTTCTGCACTGCTAAGAGATTAAAAACATAGGAGAAAGCCAAATCTTAATTAATTCTTAATTTATTATTGTAATATTTTCGTAAGAAATTGGAAGATAAAAGTAATAGCATTATTTTTGACTTGGTTTTATACTGTCCATCGTAGGATTTAGCATATTTTGCACGGAATTCTAAGAAAATCATAAGTATTTTTTTGTGAAATCTTAATGAGAAACCAAAAAAACATTGATTTATAGCAATTCTGGTAGTAATATATGCTTCGTAACATCATATTGTGCCCCCCAGAGGGCGTATGAAAAAAGATTAAAGGAGAGTGCTTAAAATGAGAAAGCAGACTAAACTTGCTGTTGTTCTTTCAGCAGCAGCTCTGTTGGCAGTAGGCGCTTCCATGACTTCCTTCGCAGCAAAGGGCTGGGTCAACGAAGGTGATGCATGGTACTACTATGACAACAGCGGCGACTATGTAACTGACAAGTGGAAGAGCTACAATGGTAACTACTTCTACCTTGGCGATGAGGGTTACATGCTTACCAACGAGCTCATCGAGGATGGCAACAACTACTACTATGTAGATGCTAACGGTGCAATGGTTAAGAACACCTGGGTTGCAGTTCCGGCAGATGACGACGAGGAGCAGGACGTAGAGTACAGATGGTACTACTTCGGTGCTAACGGTAAGGCATACAAGGACGCTGATAAGAAGACTATCAACGGCAAGAAGTATGGCTTCGAAGAGGACGGCAAGATGCTGTTCGGCTTCGTTAAGGACAGAGAAGTCATCAATGACGAGGATGATGCAGTTCTGAACTGCGATCATTACTCTGGCACCAATGATGACTGCGCTATGCACACTGGCTGGCTGCTGTATCAGGATGCTATCGATGCTGAAGGTTATGACGATGAGTACTACTGGTTCTGGTTCGCTTCCGATGGTCTGAAGAGAACTGACAGCACCAAGAAGATCAACGGTCTTACCTACAAGTTCGACATCAACGGCGCTATGGAGTATGAGTGGGTTGAAGGCACCACCATTGGCGAAACCACCACAGGTTGGTTCAACAGCCAGGATGATGGTCACCTTGCAAAGAGCCAGTGGATCTGGACTGACAACGAGGATCGTGCTTGGGGTCAGGACGATGATGATCACTGGTGGTATGCAGACAAGCACGGCGATCTTGTTGAGGATCAGACCAAGAAGATTAACGGCAAGTGGTATGCATTCATGCCGGAAGGCCAGATGGCTTGGGGCTTCGTATGGCTGAGCGACAAGTC
>JAFTBX010000070.1 GCA_017455005.1 Lachnospiraceae bacterium
AAACTGTATATTTTTCAGAGTTCAAAAGAGCCGGAGCGTTATGCTCCGGCTTAATTTTATAAATATGGTATCACAAAATAAAAATCGCCGCTGAAATAATCGTCAGCGGCAAATCTTATATTATCAGTATTCAATTCAATAATATCTGTTTATTTATCCTCAGCAAGCGCATCTGCGGTGAGACGGTATGTGAATGCAACGGATTCATCAATCGAAGCCTTGAGGTAGGAGATGAACTCCTGAGCCACCGGACTCATACGGCTGCCTTTGATATGGATCCAGCCGAGACGGATCTCCGGAAGACCGCTGATCGGAAGGCTGATGACGTTGGGTGTAGAGATCTCGGGAACGAGAAGTCCGGTGCCCGTCGTGATCGCATCTGTGCAGGCTACAAGGTCAGTTGCTGTGGAACGGGTGTTGATAACGATGCGCTGCGTCGGCTTAAAAGCGGTGAAGAACTGGCATTCCTCTGAAAAATCGACAGCGACGCCCTGGGACTGCTCAAAACTGATATACGGATAATTTACCAGATCTGATTCGGTGACAGTCTCAAGCTTCGTGAGCGGATGACCCTTTCTGACATAGACCTTGGGTGTGACGACATTAAGCTCTTCAAACTCCAGTTCACGGGAGGACAGAAGACGAGTGATGATTTTCTCGGTAAGCTCGCTCAGGAAAATGACGCCGAGATCGGACTTTCTGTCGTATACGTCCTCAATGACTTCTTCCATGCCGGTCTCTCTGAGCTCGAGACGGTACATGCTGTCAGTGTGCTGCTGAACCAGCTTCATAAATGCGGACTCCACGAAAGGATAGCGCTGGGTGGAAACGCTGAGATAGGTGGAGACTGCCGCGCCGTGGTTCTCGGAGTAGAGCTTCTCGAGCTGCTTCTTGCTGTCTAGCAGTGAAACAGCGTGGCTCAGAAACTCTCTGCCTTCCGGAGTGAAGGTTACGCCTCTGTTGGTACGAATGAAGAATGTGATACCCAGTTCTTCTTCGAGTTCCTTGATGGCGATCGAGATACCTGACTGTGAAAGGAACAGTTTCTGCGCTGCTTTGTTGATCGAGCCGCATTTTGAGATCTCGACCAGGTAGTTAAGTTGTTGAAATGTCATGATCTTCCCCCTAAATACTTACCCTGCAGGACCCGAAAAGAACCTGCAGGGCATAAATTCATTTATATTATATGATAACTGTGCGTTATAGTCAATATAGTTATAAAAATATTTAAGAACCGACTCAAGAAAAGGAAAACTAACTCTATTCTCTGATATATGATAATATAATAGTGAAAAGAGACAACAACCGAAAAAATCGTGCAGATTATTTATAAATAATTACATGATTTATGACGATTTATCACTTCTCTCACTCAATAAGCACTACGAATCGTCTGTCGGAAGTTGTTATAAGATTAAATTCAAATCATCATAATTTTTTAACTGAAAGGATGGCTTTATCATGGATTGTAAGAACTTAGGATTCGCAACTCGTCAGATTCATGCCGGCAAAGAGGCTAACTCTGCAGGCGCTCTGGTAACCCCGATCTATCAGACCTCCACTTTCGAGTTTGAGTCAGTTGAGCAGGGCGGCGCTCGTTTCGCAGGCAAGGAAGAGGGTTATATCTATTCCCGTCTTGGCAACCCGTCTCTGACCCAGGTTGAGAAGAAGCTGGCTGACCTTGAGTGCGCAGAGGCTTGCGCAGCTACCGCTTCAGGTATGGGCGCTATCTCCGCAGCTCTGTGGAGCGCTACCAAGGCCGGTGATGAAGTTGTTGCTTCCGATACTCTGTATGGCTGCACCTTCGCACTTCTTTCACATGGCATGCCGAATTTCGGCGTTGCTACCAAGTTCGTTGACTTCGCAGACCTTGACGCTGTCAAGGAAGCTCTGACCGAGAAGACGACTGTTGTTTATCTTGAGACTCCGTGCAACCCGACCCTGAAGGTTGTCGATATTGCAGCTGTTGCAAAGATCGCTCATGATTACAATCCGGCTATCAAGGTTATCGTTGATAACACCTTCTGCTCACCGTACATCTCCAACCCGCTGACCCTTGGCGCTGATGTTGTCGTTCATTCCGCTACCAAGTACATCAACGGCCACGGCGATGTCATTGCCGGCTTCGTTATGTCTGACGCTGAGTTCATCAACAGAGTCAAGATGTTCGGTATCAAGGATATGACCGGCTGCGTTATGAGCCCGTTCAACGCATTCCTGATCGCAAGAGGCCTTAAGACTCTTGACATTCGTGTACAGCGTCACAGCGAGAACGCTATGAAGCTCGCTAAGTTCCTTGAGTCTCATCCGGCAGTTGAGAAGGTTTACTATCCGGGTCTTGAGAGCTTCGAGGGCCACGAGATCGCTAAGAAGCAGATGCGTATGTTCGGCGGCATGATGTCCGTAGAGCTGAAGGCTTCCAGAGAGGCAGTTGGTAAGGCTCTGAACGAGATGGAGCTTGCTACCATCGCAGTTTCTCTTGGCGACGCCGAGACTCTGATCGAGCATCCGGCTACCATGACTCACTCCACCTACAGCCCGGAGGAGCTGAAGGCTTCAGGTATCTCTGAGGGTCTGGTACGTATCTCCGTAGGTCTCGAGGATGCTGATGATATCATCGCTGACTTCAAGACTGCTCTTGACAAGCTGATCTGATTATACTGAATAATGACGAAGTGGGACCGCTTGCGGTCCCATTTTGTTTGCGAGGGTTATAAATTGTATTCAAAATGTATATGTAATACATGAGAATACAATATGTATTGGCATTTGTACAAAATTACCAAATATTAGCCCGTGCTAACAGCCTAAAAAAGCCGTATTTTCTAAAAATATACACATACGGCTATTGTATTTAGCAGAGCAGAATAGTAAGATATATCCAGATTATTTTTTATAATAATTTCTTTGAAAGGAGAGCAAACATGAAAGATATTGTTGAAATCCGTTGGCATGGACGCGGCGGCCAGGGTGCTAAGACAGCTTCCCTGCTTCTCGCTGATGCTGCATTCAACACAGGTAAGTATGTTCAGGGCTTCCCTGAGTACGGCCCGGAGCGTATGGGTGCGCCGATCACTGCGTATAACCGTATCAGCTCAGAGCGCTGCACCGTTCATTCCAACATTTATGATCCCGATTACGTTGTAGTCGTTGACGAGTCCCTGATCCAGGCAGTTGATGTAACCGCAGGCCTCAAGGAGAACGGCGCGATCGTTATCAACTCCGGTGCTGATCCTGAGGAACTCAGACCGATGCTCAAGGGATTCAAGGGCAGAGTCTGCACCATCGATGCTAACAAGATCTCCGAGGAAGAGCTCGGCAAGGTATTCCCGAACACCCCGATGCTGGCAGCGATCGTCAAGGTCAGCGGAGTTGTCGAAGTTGACGAGTTCGTTAAGGATATGGAGGCTTCCTTCAAGCATAAGTTTGCATCCAAGCCCCAGGTTATCGACGGCAACATGAGAGCACTGAAGCGTTCTATGGAGGAGGTAAAGGGATGATGAGCAAGTACGAGAAGAATACCGCTCCTGATGTAAAGTGGCAGGACATTACTCTGGCAGCTGACGTTTTCGAGGGCGGCACATCCGCAGCGATCGAGACCGGTGACTGGAGAACCATTAAGCCTGTTATCGACTGGGATAAGTGCAAGCAGTGCCTTCTTTGCGCTCCGGCATGTCCGGATATGTCCATTCCTGTAATGGCAGATGGTAAGCGCGGAGATTTCGATTACTTCTTCTGCAAGGGCTGTGGCATCTGCGCTAACGCATGTCCGTTTGGTGCGATCACCATGGTGAAATAAGGAGGGAATGAGATATGGCAATCAGAGAAAGACTTTCAGGTAACGAAGCAATTGCTTTCGCAATGAAGCAGATCAACCCGGATGTTATGGGTGCATTCCCGATCACTCCTTCAACCGAGATCCCGCAGTATTTCGCTGCATACGTAGACAACGGCCAGGTCGACACCGAGTTCATCGCTGTTGAGTCCGAGCACTCCGCTATGTCCACCTGTATCGGTGCACAGGCAGCCGGCGCTCGTGCAGTTTCCGCTACTTCTTCCTGCGGTCTCTGCTACATGACCGAGATGCTTTACATCGCAGCTTCCGATCGTCTTCCGATCACGCTGGCAGTTTCCTGCCGTGCGCTGAGCGGCCCGATCAACATCAACAACGATCACTCCGACGCTATGGGCGTCAGAGACGCAGGCTGGATCATGCTGTTCGCAGAGACCAACCAGGAAGCATATGATAACTTCCTTCAGGCTATGCGAATCGGCGAGGCAGTCAATCTGCCTGTCATGATCTGCCAGGATGGTTTCATTACCTCCCACGCTATCGAGAACATTGACCTCGTTGAAGATGACAAGGTTAAGAGCTTCGTAGGTGAGTGGCATCCGGAGCACTACCTTCTGAAGAAGGGTGAGTCCATGTCCATGGGCGCTTATGCTACTCCGGTTTACTACATGGAGACCAAGCGCAGCCAGGCTCAGGCTATGATAGATGCAAAGGACGTCATCAAGAAGGTCGGCGCAGAGTTCGGCGAGATGACCGGACGTACCTACGGCCTCATCGAGAAGTACATGATGGATGATGCTGAGGAAGCAATCATCATCATCGGTTCTTCAGCCGGTACCGCTAAGGAAGCTATCAACGAGCTCAGAGCTCAGGGCAAGAAGGTTGGTATGATCAAGGTTCGTTCCTTCCATCCGTTCCCGACTGAGGAGATCGTAGACGCACTTAAGAATGTCAAGGCATTCGCAACCATGGATAAGGACGACAGCTTCAACGGTCACTGCGGCCCGATGCATGCAGAAGTTTCTGCAGCTCTTATGGCAGCACGTGAGTTCGGACCTCTGGGCATCAACTACATCTATGGTCTCGGCGGACGTGACGTCAAGGTCGAGAGCATTGAGAAGGTATTCGCAGAGCTTGAGAAGATCGCTGCTACCGGCGAGCTGGGCGAGACCTATCGTTATCTTGAAGTGCGTGAATAAGGAGGATCAGTCATGGCATACAATCTTAAAGAGAACTTAATGCAGGGTGACCGTCTCAGCGGCGGCCACAGATTCTGTGCAGGCTGCGGATCACCGATCGCGATCAGAACAGTCCTCCGTGCGCTCAATCCGGAAGATCAGGCAGTTATCTGCTCCGCTACCGGCTGCGCAGAAGTTTCTACTTTCATTTATCCGTATACCGCTTGGAAGGACAGCTTCATTCACAATGCATTTGAGAATGCTGGCGCTACCATGTCCGGTGTTGAGACCGCTTATCGTGCTCTGAAGAAGCGCGGCAAGATCGATGAGACCTACAAGTTCATCGCATTCGGCGGCGACGGCGGCACATATGATATCGGTTTCCAGTCCCTGTCCGGCGCTATGGAGCGTGGACATGATATGGTTTATGTCTGCTACGACAACGAAGCTTACATGAATACCGGTATCCAGAGATCTTCTTCAACCCCGATGTTCGCTGATACCACGACCACCCCGCAGGGTAAGGTTGTTCCGGGCAAGCAGCAGAACAAGAAGGACCTGACCAAGATCATGGTTGCTCACGGCATTCCGTATGTTGCTCAGTCTACTTTCATCAGCAACTTCAAGGATCTGAGTGAAAAGGCTCACAAGGCTATCTACACTCCGGGTGCTGCATTCCTGAATGTTATGGCTCCGTGTCCTCGTGGATGGAGATATCCGTCAGAGAAGATGATGGAAGTCACCAAGGCTGCAGTTGAGACTTGCGTATGGCCGCTTTACGAGGTCATCGAGGGCAAGTACACCATCAACTACCGTCCGAAGGAGAAGAAGCCGGTTGAGGAGTACCTCAAGATGCAGGGACGTTTCGCTCATATGTTCAAGCCCGGCAACGAGTGGATGATCGAGACCGTTCAGAAGCACATCGATGCTAAGTGGGAAGATCTCCAGAACCTTGCAGAGATCAAATAATAATCCTTTCAAAGAATCTCAGGGACCGTCACTTTCGAGTGGCGGTCCGTTTTTGTTATTGCTTATTTCCCCCAATTTGATATAATTAAAAATCGAGCAGCACAAACGGTCGCTGCCGCTTGAGCTGCGCTTTATGCGTGTGCTCGCGGGAGAGGAAAGTCCGGGCTTCACAGGGCAGGATGCCTGATAACGTCAGGTGGGCGTGAGCTTAAGGAAAGTGCAACAGAAAGTATACCGCCGCATTGTGCGGTAAGGGTGAAATGGCAGTGTAAGAGACTACCGGTTCGCTGGTAACAGGGAACGCATTGTAAACCCCATCCGAAGCAAGTCCGTGCAGGGATAATATGGCGGCCCGTCATGTCCCGGGTAGGACGCTTGAGGCCTGTGGTGACACAGGTCCTAGATAGATGACCGTTCTCGACATAACCCGGCTTACAGTGCTGCTCGTTTGTTTGTATATCGTTCTTATCTGACGCAATACAGATCAAATTGTCCAAAAGCATCTACCTTTTGCATGGCTGATATGATATAATATTTATGTTGTGCGGATGTGCAGAAGCATCTGTGTATGGAGGGTACTGATGGACGATCAGAAATTCATTTTGTGCATTAACAGAGAGTATGGTTCCGGCGGTCGTACCGTCGGCAAGATGCTGGCAGAGGAACTGGGCATCCATTTTTATGATCAGCAGATCCTGAAGATCACTTCCGAGACCTCAGCGGTGGGTGAGCAGTTCTTTAGTCTCGCGGATGAGAAGGCCGGCAACAATCTGCTTTATAAGATCTTTGATTCGCTAAAGCCTTCGCTCGCTGAGCCGGAGCTTGGAGGCAAGATCACGAAGCCGGAGAACCTTTTCCGGTTCCAGGCCAAGATGATCCGCGAGCTGGCAGACAAGGAGAAGTGCTGCATCTTTGCAGGCCGCTGTGCCGATTATGTACTGCAGGAGGCCGGGGTCGAGAACGTGATCAGCATGTTCCTGTATGCTGACATGCCGACCAAGATCGAACGCATGATCGTGTTGGATCATCTGGATGCCGCAGCAGCGGAGCGCAAGATCCGTCAGACGGACAAGGATAGGAAAGAATATTATAAGTATTATACCGGCCGTGACTGGGACGATTGCTATCATTATGATCTGTGTCTTGACACAAGCAAGCTGACGTTCCCGCAGGCAGCTGAGATCATTAAGAATTATCTGCGTGTAAAGGGTTATGACCTCGGTGGATTGAAACCGGCAGAAGGTTGAGACACGTATTTAAGATAAGAAGAATTATGCGAAGGGAGTTATATCATGAAGGCGTATAACACGAAAGACATCAGAAACGTGGTATTACTTGGTCATGGAGGGGCCGGCAAGACGACAGTCGTCGAAGCATTGGCATACGTCCAGGGAGTAATCACCCGCGTAGGCAAGGTGACTGACGGCAACACCATCAGTGACTTTGATAAAGAGGAGCAGAAGCGCAAGTTCTCGCTCTCCACTTCCGTCGTACCGATCGAGTTCAAGGGTGAAAAGGGCGATATCAAGATCAACCTTCTGGATACACCGGGTTACTTCGACTTCGTCGGTGAAGTTGAAGAGGCTGTCAGTGTTGCCGATGCTGCGGTGATCGTCGTCAACTGCAAGTCCGGTATCGAGCCGGGTACCCGCAGAGCATGGGAGCTTTGCGAAAAGTATCACCTTCCGCGCATCATCTTCGTCACCAACATGGACGACAATGATGCCTCCTTCCGTGAGCTTTCCGTTAAGCTGAACGCCGAGTTCGGCAGCCGTATCAGCCCGCTGCAGATCCCGATCCGTGAGGACGGCAAGTTCGTTGGTTATGTCAATGTTATCAAGCAGAAGGGCCGCAGATTCACCAGCGCTTCCAACAAGGAAGAAGTGCCGATCCCGGATTACGTTAAAAAGCAGCTCGATACTGCTCGCGGCTCCCTGATGGAAGCAGTCGCAGAGACCAGCGAAGAACTGATGGAGCGTTATTTCGAAGGTGAAGAGTTTACCGCTGACGAGATCTATGATGCACTTAAGGCAAACGTACACGAGTGCAACCTGGTTCCGGTCTGCATGGGCTCCGGCCTTAACTGCCAGGGTATGAACTACCTGATGCAGTGTATTGATAAGTACTTCCCGTCACCGGATCAGAGAGAGCAGGTTGGTAAGGACCTTGCGACCGGTGAGAGATTTACCGCTACCGCAAATGCTGACGCGTCACTGTCCGCACTGGTCTGGAAGACCCTGGTCGATCCGTTCATCGGTAAGTACAGCTTCTTCAAGGTCGTGACCGGTACCATGACGCCGAACGCTTCCCTGTACAATGCGAACAAGGATTCCGATGAGAAGGTCGGCAAGATCTTTATCATGCGCGGTAAGGAAGCGATCGAAGTCGATAAGCTCAGCGCAGGCGACATCGGCGCGCTTTCCAAGCTGGATGTTACCCAGACCGGCGACACCCTGATCGCAGAGCGCAATGCTCCGATCATTTACAACATGGCTGAGATCAGCACACCGTATACCTATATGGCATATCATCCGGTAACGAAGGGTGATGATGACAAGGTTGCTGCCGGCATGTCCAAGCTTCTTGAAGAGGACAAGACCCTTCGCGTAGTCAACGACTCAGAGAACAGACAGTCGCTCCTCTATGGTATCGGCGAGCAGCAGCTTGACATTGTAAAGTCCAAGCTGGAAGACAGATATAAGGTTAAGATCGAGCTTGATAAGCCGAAGTTCGCATACAGAGAGACCCTCCGCAAGAAGGTAGAGGTCCGCGGCAAGCACAAGAAGCAGTCCGGCGGACACGGACAGTACGGCGATGTTCTGATGGAGTTTGAGCCGTCCGGCGATCTGACCGTTCCGTACATCTTCGAGGAGAGGATCTTCGGCGGTTCTGTTCCGAAGAACTACTTCCCGGCAGTTGAAAAGGGTATTCAGGAATGCGTCCTCAAGGGACCGATGGCCGGTTATCCGGTTGTAGGCGTTAAGGCTACTCTGACCGATGGTTCCTACCATCCGGTCGACTCCTCTGAAATGGCGTTCAAGATGGCTTCTACGCTCGCATTCAAGGAAGGCTTCATGAAGGCAAGCCCGGTCATCCTTGAGCCGATCGCATCCCTCAAGGTCACTGTTCCGGATTCCTTCACCGGTGATGTTATGGGTGATCTGAACCGCCGCAG
>JAFTBX010000071.1 GCA_017455005.1 Lachnospiraceae bacterium
CATCCTTGAACAGCACACGCACCGGCTCCACCAGTTCAAAACGGGAAGCGATGTCCTCCGGCAGACCGCCGGCATTGTGATGTGCCTTGATCCCGGCTTCGCTCTCCAGGATATCCGGCCAGATGGTGCCCTGTGCCAGGAACTCGATGCCGTCCAGCTTTCTCGCTTCTTCCGCAAATACTTCGATAAACTCGCCGCCGATGATCTTTCTCTTGGTCTCCGGATCGGAAACGCCTGCAAGCTTATCCAGGAAACGATCGGTAGCGTCAACATAGACCAGGTTTGCCTTCATCTCGTCACGGAAGACCTTGATAACCTGCTCCGGCTCGCCCTTTCTGAGGAGACCGTGATTGACATGTACGCAGGTCAGCTGATCGCCGATCGCCTTGATAAGGAGTGCTGCCACGACGGAAGAATCCACGCCGCCGGAAAGTGCCAGAAGAACCTTCTTGTCTCCTACCTGCTCCTTGATGAGCTTCACCTGCTCGTCGATATACTGCTCCGCAAGCTCCGGGGTCGTAATACGGATCATATCATCGGGTCTGTTGAGAATGTCCATGGGCTGTCATCCTTTCTATTATTTATCTGATTGATGTACTTAAAAGCTTTTTCTACGCAATCATTATACTTTATGGCATGCCTTTTTAAAAGCAGAAAATGCGCCCGATTTCGGGCGCTTTTTCGACAAATCTGTGAGACGGCGGCCCCGAAGGGTACAGCGCCGCGAACCAGAGGTTTCAATACACAGCGGCGTGGATTTCGGGCGCCGGCGGCGAACTGCCATCGCTAAGCTCGCTTTGACCTTCGGTCTTTGCTCGCTAAGCGAGCTCGTATACATGAAAGGCAACGCTCGTCTGCGTCCTCACGGACTTGATTCGCTGGCTTTCATTGTAAGGCGCATCAAGCCGTCAGGCAGCGCCCGAGACGGCGGCCCCGAAGGGTACCGCGCCGCGTACAAAGCCGTGGAACAATTCTGTCCCACGGCCTGTAAAATAAAGCTTATGCTGTTTTCGCTGCAATGAGCCTCTGCTCTCCTGCAAGCTTCTCCGCAAACTCACCAAGACGCTTCACCGCCTCTTTGAGGTTATCGAGCGATGTTGCGTAGGAGATGCGCATATAGCCCTCTCCCGCGTCTCCGAAGGAGGTTCCCCAGGCAGTTGCCACGCCCGCCTCATCCAGAAGCCGTGCGCAGAAATCATAGGAGCTTAAGCCGAACGAGGAGATGTCCGGGAAGGCGTAGAACGCGCCCTCCGGCATCTGACAGGTAATACCCGGGATCTCGTTGAGCGCGGGGATCAGCCAGTCACGACGCTCCTTAAAGGATGCTTTCATGGCGATAACAGAGTCCTGCGGACCGTTCAGTGCCTCAAGCGCCGCCATCTGCGTAAAGGATGCCGCGCAGGAGTTGGAGTTCACCATCAGAAGCTCCATCTTCTTCGCAAGCGCCCTGTTCATGATGCCGTAGCCCAAGCGCCATCCGGTCATGGAATAGGTCTTCGAAAAGCCGTTCAGGATGACTGTACGGTCCTTGAATCCCGGCAGTGCCGCAATCGACGGCGCGATCTCCATGTCATAGACCAGGCGGTCATAGATCTCGTCCGAAAGGATATAAATATCCGGACGGTCGTTCAGTATCTCAGCAAGCTGTTCCAAGTCTTCCTTTGTATAAACGCCGCCGGTCGGATTGGACGGGGTGTTGAGGACGACCAGCTTCGTCTTCGGGGTGATTGCAGCCCTGACTGCTTCCGGCTCAAAGCGGAAGTGGTTTTCCGCACGGAGGCTGACCGGTACCGGTACGCCGCCCGCGAAGCGGATGCAGGACTGATAGATCGGGAATCCCGGATCAGGTACGATGACCTCATCACCGGGTTCCACCAGCATCAGCATGGTAAAAAACATGATCGGCTTTCCGCCGGGAACGACCACGACATCTTCCATCTCTGCGGGAACGCTCTTCTGCTCCCTGTAAAATGCCGCGATCCGCTCTCTCAGCTGCGGATAGCCCGGTGTCGGGCTGTAGCCTGTATATCCGCGTTCCATCGCGTCGTGCGCTGCCTGGATGATGTGCTTCGGTGTGCCGAAATCGGGCTGGCCGATCTCGCAGTGCACTACCTTCATGCCCTTTGCCTCAAGCGCGTTCGCTCTTGCGAGTACTGTAAATGCCGACTCTGTATTTAAATGATCCATGCGGGATGCTATACTTTCCTGACCCATCGCGCGTTAGACTCCTTTCGCTTTACGAACAATGACGCTATTCTAACACCGAATGAAGCACGAGACAAGCCTTGTGTTTAAAATTATTCATTATATGTATTAAAATTTTTAATCGATTGCGAAATATCGCTGAAATATGCACTTAACTAAAAAGTGCCGCTCCGGGACACGTCTGAATGTCTGTCGGAGCGGCCTTCTTGTTATCTTATTTTCCTTCCCTCATGGCTTTCGCTTCTGCTTCACGCTGTTTGCTGATTTCAGCCCAGTTCGGGCCTTTTGCCAGCATTTCACTGAACTTCTGCATCACCTCCGGGATATGGATGCTCTGCGGGCAGACCCGTTCGCACATGCCGCAGCCGATGCAGGCTGAAGGCTTCTTATCCTCAGGAAGCTGGTCTATGAACATGGAGACATTGATGGATGCCGCCATGCGGAAATCGTTATACTTGCCGATCAGTTCCGGGATATTGAGTCCCATCGGACATCCGTCGCAGCAGTAACGGCAGGACGTACAGGGGACCGCGTCCTTGATCTGCTCCGCGATGTCAAAAAGCAGCGCGTTTTCCGCCTCGCTTAAGGGCTGATACTCCGCAAAGGTACGGAGGTTGTCTTCCGTCTGCGCAAGGTTCGACCAGCCGCTTAAAACGACGCGAACATTCTCATACTGCTGGATCCAGCGGTAGCCCCAGGAAGCGTCGCTGGCGCCGGCTTTCAGCTGCTGCAGCTTTGCATGCGCGTCCTCCGGGAGTTTCGCGAGCTTACCGCCGCGGACCGGCTCCATGACGATGACCGGGATGTTGCGGGCGGTCAGCATTTCATACTTCTTCTTCGCGTCCTGCAGCGTCCAGTCGAGGTAATTCATCTGGATCTGGCAGAACTCAACATCGTCTCCCATGTAATCAAGGAACTCTTCCAGCATCTCCGGCTGACCGTGCGAGGAAAGGCCCAGATGGCGAATACGGCCGTTTCTCTTCTGTTCCTTAAAGTAGTCCATGATGCCCCACCGCGCGTCCTTATAGGTCGGCTCGGAGCTCTCATTGACGTTATGAAGCAGATAGAAATCAAAATAATCCACGCCGCACTTCTTCAGCTGATGTTCAAAAACCTCGGCCGGATCATAGCTCGAAGAGATCTGGTGGCCCGGGTACTTGGTCGCCAGATAAAAGCTCTCGCGCGGATACTTTTTCAGTGCCCTTCCCATAACAAACTCGGACTGGCCGCCGTGATACGGATATGCGGTATCAAAGTAATTGACGCCGTTTTCAATGGCCAGATCCACCATCTTCTGCGTCTGCGCCTCGTCGATGGTCTTGCTGTCCTCGAGTAAGGGAAGCCGCATCGCGCCGAAGCCGAGAAGGGATACCTTCTCTCCTGCCATCGTTCTGTATATCATCAAAAACCTCCTTAAAATGCTGCCAAAACATTTACTGCTGCTATCATTTTATAATGCGCGCAGTCAGGTCGTCAATGAACAACGGGCTTTTCTCCGTTTAAAAATGTGAAACGGCCCCGGGATATCCCGGGGCCGTAAGTGTATCAATATGATTTTAATGATTAAGCGCCGTATACGACTTAACTAAGCTCGCTTTGCCCTTCGGGCTTTGCTCGCTAAGTACGCATGTATAGGCGCTTAGACGGCTCGCTGGCGTCCTTCGGACTTGCTGCGCCTTAAGCGCCGTATGCTTCTTCAAGAGCACGCTTCATATCTGCTACGAGATCGTCGGTGTCTTCGATACCGCAGGAGAATCTGAGCAGGCCATCGGTGATGCCCATAGCGTAACGCTCTTCTCTGGTCAGATCGGAGTGAGAGCTCATCGGCGGGTAGGACATGGTGGTTCTGTATCCGCCAAGGGTCATAGCGTAGTGGCAGAGCTTCATGGATCTCATGAACTTGTTCATCTTCTCTCTGTCTTCCGGAAGGACAACAGAAAGCATCGGTCCATAGTACTTGCCGAACTGCTTGGTAGCGATCTCATGGTACGGGTTGGACTCCAGTGACGGATGATAAACTGCCTCGACATACGGAGACTCAGCGAACATCTTAGCCAGTGCGCAGGCGTTGTCGCTCTGCTTCTTGACTCTGAGGTCCAGAGTTCTGATACCACGGGAGGTCAGCCAGCTGTCGAACGGAGAAGCCTGGTTGCCCATCAGCTGCTGCATATCGAATGCCTTCTTAACAAGCTCCGGATCGTTGGAGGTAAGAGCACCTGCAGTGGAATCGCTGTGGCCGTTAGCAAACTTGGTCAGGGAGCTGACTACGATATCAGCGCCGAAATCAAGCGGTCTGAACAGGGCGCCGGTCATGAAAGTGTTGTCGATGATCAGAAGCGCGTTGTTTGCGTGAGCGATCTCGGAAAGAGCCTTGATGTCCGGAACAGCGATGACCGGGTTAGCAACGGTCTCACCGTAGATCATGACAGTGTTCGGTCTCATAGCAGCCTTGACAGCGTCAAGATCGCAGATGTCAACAAAGGTGGTCTCTACGCCGTACTTGCCTACGATCTTGGTGAAGATCTCAAGGGACTCACCGTACAGGGTGTCACCGGAAACGACATGGTCGCCGGCCTTGGTGTTGGAAATGATTGCTGCGCAGATAGCAGCCATACCGGAGTTGTAGGAACCGGATGCCTTACCGTTCTCGATGTAGGTCATCAGATCGTTCAGAGCGGTACGGTTCGGGTTACGATATCTGTTGTAGCAGAAACCGCTCTCATCATATCTCTTCTGAAGATCGTCCAGGTCGTTCACGTTGTGAGCGGTGGACAGATGGATCGGAAGTGCCTCCGGGTTGGTAGCGGGCTCTCTGAAGTAAGCGCCGGCCTCAAGAATGTTGGTTGCAAAATCGAAAGAGTTATCGAATTCGCCGATCATAATTATCCTCCATAACAAAGCAAATGTGGTGTAATACAGTTTTGCACCGCTCCCACAGTTCTCGCCGTGCGAGCGGTGCTACGCTTTTCACTATCTCAGTATTCTATCTTTTTCACTCTGATCAGTCAAGTGCTTCGAAAGCCTGCTTGAAGTCATTGATCAGGTCCTCGGTGTCCTCGATACCGACAGATACACGGAACATACCCGGAGTGATGCCGATCGCTCTGCGGTTTGCATCCGGCATATGGCTGTGAGAAGAGGTAACCGGATGGTTCAGGGTGGTTCTCATGCCGCCAAGGGTGGTAGCATAGTGAACGAACTGAAGCTTAGCCATGAATGCATCGATCTTTGCCTCGTCCTCGGTGCAAAGGATGA
>JAFTBX010000072.1 GCA_017455005.1 Lachnospiraceae bacterium
CTTATCGGCTACGCGGACGATAAATGCGTCCGAGGTCTCCAACTGGTCAAGATAGTTGTGCGGATGCGCGTCGTGAGCTACAAAAATCTCGTCTGCCTTTTGCTCCAGCAGGGCGGTGCCTTCCGGTCCGAGTGCTTCTGTAAGTGTATATTTCATTTTATGATGCCTCCTTTAAAAACACCCGGGTATGGAGAAATCATATCCCGGGCATGATACGTATTGCCGGATCAGCAAAGACCGTTGGCTTCGTTCTCTGCGAGAACAGCTTTCAGCTCTGCGACACCTTCGTCACTTAAGTAGTTGAACGGACGGCGGTTGTCACCGACGGGATAACCCATCAGGGCAGCAGCCTTCTTGATCACAGTGTTGGGGTTGCCGAACTTAAATACTCTCTGGATGCCCACGATAGCGTCCTGTGCGGCCTGGGCACCTTCAAGGTCACCCGCAACGAACTTGTCGTAGATGCTTGCGATCGTCTTCGGGTAGAGGTTTGCGCGTCCCGCGATACCGCCGACGCCGCCTTCCTTCAGGCAGGTAAGGATCGCACCGTCATTGCCGGCAAGGATATAGGTCTTCTTCGGAAGATCCTCGGTCATGCGGATATACGCCTTGAGGTTTTCGATGTCGCCGCTGGAGTCCTTGGCGCCTACGATCACATCGACATCCTTGCAGAGCGCGCGGACTGTCTCGGGAAGGATCTTGTTGCCGGTACGGGGCGGGATGTTGTAAAGCACGATCGGGATGTCCACATGCTTTGCGACCTCAACATAGTGGTCATAGAGCTCCTTCTGGCTTGCAAGGGCAAAGCTCGGGGTGATAATCGAAAGGGCATCTGCGCCAAGCGCTTCCGCGCGCTTGCTCATCTGGATCGTATCATAGGTAGAAATGCAGCCGGAACCTGCCATAACAGGCACTCTGCCTTTGACCTGGTCGATGACGGTCTCCAGGACCTCTTCTTTTTCCTTCATGCTGAGGATATAACCCTCACCGTTTGTTCCGAACGGGAAAAGGCCATGTACGCCTCCCTGGATCAGTCTTTCGACCTGGTTGCGCAGTTCCTCATGGTTGACTGTCTGCGCTTCATCGTTGTTCATCGGTGTCAGGATGGGAACGATGATTCCTTTGATATCACAACTCTTCATGCCTCGATACTCCCTTCTTTTGATGTATACAGGTTAAAACGATTATGTTTTGGTTTCTGAAATCATTATAGAAAACTTGAAAAGTGTAAACAAATCTGTTCTGACTTTTATGGGTCTCATTATAATACATTCGCCCATGAAATATGTTGCAAAGTAAAACAGTAAGCTTTATGATGATACTAAAACATGTGGGAAAAGATGTTGTAAAATAGCACACGAGGGTAAAAACAAAAATGGAGGCTGGTATGCGCAAGTTCAGAATCCTTTGTATCCCGCCCTATGAAGGCATGCGGGACCTGCTTGATAATATAGCGGCAGCACGTTCGGACGTGGAGCTGATGGTACATCAGGGAAACCTCAATGAAGGCCTGAAAGTCGTGAGAGATAAAATGAAGGGAAGCGTTGACGCTATCCTTTCCCGAGGCTGCACGACAGAACTGATCAGAGAAAATGTCAGTATTCTTACATATGATATTGCGCCGTCCGTATATGACATCCTCCGGATCATCCGGACGGCCCAGGAGACCGGCGAGAAATACGCCGTCGTAGGATACCAGAGTATTACGCAGTCCGCAAAGATGCTGAGAAATATCATCCAGTACGATTTCCGCGTGTGCACGATCCACAGTGAGGAGGAATGCCTCGAGAACCTGAATCTTCTGAAGAGCGAGGGCTTCCAGCTGATCGTCGGTGATATGATGGCTGTCAACTTTGCCCGGGAGATGGAGATGCACAGCCTGCTCGTGACATCGGGGATCGAAAGCATCAACTCCGCGGTCGACGCCACGATCGATATCCTGCAGAATTATGATGCCATGAACCAGCGGATCGACCTTTTTACGGAGATTCTCCATCAGGATGACGATACCACAGTTGTATACAATGCAGAGGGCGAGCTTTACTACACATCGGCAGAAGAACTGCCTTCGGAGCTTTTGGAAGAACTGCGAAAAAATGTCGCGAATGTCATCGCCCGCGGCAACCTTAATATCATACGCCACCGGAACCGCGTGGTGTATACGGTGAGCGGCAAGCGCATCCATACCAAGGGAACGGAATTCTGCACCTATCGTATCAAATCCGATCAGAAATCGGATATGTATGACCGCTATTCGATCAGGGAGGTCTCCGGCGAAAGGGATCTGACGGACATCTATCCCATCGAGTTCTACCTGGGCAATGATGAAACCGCGTCATCGCTTATGGAGGCCTGTGTCCGTTACAGCGTCATGAACCAGCCGATCCTCTTCCTTGGTGAGCGCGGAACGGGTAAAGAGCGCTTCGGTTATTATATCTATTCTCACGGTAAGCTGAAGGATAACTCCATGATCATCGTGGATGCAGGGCTGATGGATGATAAAGGCTGGAAGTACCTGCTGGAGAGCGATGATTCACCGCTCAACAACACGCGGATCACGCTGTATTTCAAGCGAATGGAGCGTATCCCCGCAGAATGGCAGAATAAGTTTATTATATATCTGAAAGAATCGGATATCTTCCGGACAAACCGTCTGATGTTCGCGTACACGCTGCAGGACGGCGCGGAGCCATCCGATGAACTGTATATGTATCTGACGGAAAACGTCAGCTGTCTCCGGATGTTCATGCCGTCTCTTTCAGAGCGCAAAGCGGATATTCCGTCCCTTGTTTCGCTTTACATCAACGTCTGCAACATCAACCACGGTACATCTGTTATGGGCTTTACGTCAGACGCGATGGTACTGATCCAGAACCATCACTGGACCCGCAATGTTTACCAGCTATATCAGGCGGTGCAGGAACTGGTCCTTAACGCGGAGGCTTCCTATATCCCGGCGGAGAGTGTGCGAAAGTACCTGGACCGCAAAGGAAATCCCGATCGCAACCAGATGCAGCAGCCGACCATCAACCTGGACCGGACGCTGGAAGAGATCGAGCGGGATATCGTACATATGGTCTTCGAAAAAGAGGATATGAACCAGTCCCGTACGGCAAAACATCTCGGTATCAGCCGCAGTACGGTATGGAGACTGATGAAACAGTGATCATAATGTGGCATTTTTTAACAGTTAGTTAACATTACCATATTTGAAAATCAAATTTACATTGTTTTAAGCCGCTGTATTTGCCTTTCAGAAAGCAATACAACGGCTGTGTGTTTCAATTGAAAACACTTTTAAAACAGAATGTTGTTAATTCAGACACAACTTACAAGGCAACACGTTGAGGCATATTTCGCAGATGAATATAATTTGAGTATACTAATTAATCGGCTCTGCCGGTCTAACGATATATAAAGCGGAGGAAGATATGCTTACGAAGTACAGCCTGAAGATGCCGCGCGAAGTCTACAGCGGCGAAAATGCTCTGGAAAACATCAAACCCATTCTGGAAAAGAACCATGTGAAGAAGGTTGCAGTATTCACCGGTCAGGATCTGATCAAAGCGGGTCTTATGGACTATCCGCTGCAGCTGATCAAGGAATCCGGCGCGGAGATCGTCATGTTCGACGATATGCCCCGTGAGCCCAGCTACATCCAGGTTCAGGAGATCATTGACAAGTTCAAGGTTCTCGGATGTGACTTCATCGTTGCCTGCGGCGGCGGAAGCGTTCAGGATGCTGCAAAGCTTGCTTCCATCCTCGTAACAGATGAGTACGGCGTAAAGGAACTTCTGGATGATCCGAAGCGTGCGCATAAGTGCGTAAAGAGCCTGATGATCCCGACGACAGCGGGTACCGGCGCAGAAGCTACCCCGAACGCGATCGTAGGCGTTCCAGAGAAGCAGGTCAAGATCGGCATTGTTAATGAAGAGATGATCGTAGACTATGTCATTCTTGACGCGGTCATGATCAAGAAGCTTCTGCGCAAGATCGCGGCAGCTACCGGCGTAGACGCGCTGGCAC
>JAFTBX010000073.1 GCA_017455005.1 Lachnospiraceae bacterium
CACGGACTCTCAGGGACGGAAAGTCGACTTTAAGAATACGATCATCATCATGACGTCGAACGCCGGCGCGGAAAACATCATCGCGCCCAAGGTCATGGGCTTTGCGTCCTCCAACGACGCGGAGCACAGCTACCAGGTCATGAAGGATAAGGTCATGGACGAGGTCAGAAGGATCTTCCGTCCGGAGTTTCTGAACCGTCTCGATGAGATCATTGTCTTCCGTCAGCTGACGAAGGACGATATGGGCGAGATCGTGGACATCATGGTCAAGGAGATCTCGAAGCGTCTTCAGGAGGAGAAGAACATCCGCCTGAAGGTTTCCGAGGCGGCTAGAATGCTGCTCGTGGATAAGGGCTATGACGAAAAGTACGGTGCCCGTCCGCTTCGCCGCACGATCCAGACGATGGTCGAGGACAGACTAGCGGATGAGATCCTGGAGGGTAATATCCGCGATAACGATAAGGTCCTGATCGACGTCGGGGAGAAGGCAGAGGGCGAGAAGACCCTGAAGTTTGTAAGAAGAAAATAAGAAGGAAATAAGGAGTTCAATTTGGCCGCAAAGTCAAAAGAAGAATCAGTTTTTTTCTGCACCAACTGCGGATATGAGTCCCGCAAATGGATGGGGCAGTGTCCGGCCTGCAAGGAGTGGAACTGCTTTTCTGAGGAACCGGTCGTAAAGATCACGCCGGCAGGCGGAAAGCGGGGACACGGCGTCGGAGCAGGCGGCCCGGGAAGCGCGGCGGACGTTAAGCCCGTCCGTATGAACGAGATCAGCACGGAAGAGGAAGAGCGGATCCCGTCGGGATTTGACGAGTTTTCAAGAGTTCTCGGCGGCGGCATCGTTCCCGGAAGCCTTATCTTGGTCGGCGGCGACCCCGGCGTCGGAAAGTCGACGCTGCTTCTGCAGACTGCCGCCAAGGTGGCAGTCTCGGGGCGTTCCGTAATTTACTTTTCGGGTGAGGAAAGTTTAAAGCAGATCAAGCTCCGCGCGAACCGCATCGGTGAGATGGAAGGAGACTTGAGATTCGTTTCCGACACCGACATTGACCGCATCATCGGTGTGCTTGAGCGGGAGCGGCCGGATCTTTGCATCATCGACTCCATCCAGACCATGTATACTTCGGACACGCAGTCGGTCCCCGGCAGCGTGAGCCAGGTCAGGGAATGCTCCCAGCGCATGATGATGTGCGCAAAGCAGAACAACATCGCGACCTTCCTCGTCGGTCATGTGACGAAGGAAGGAACGGTCGCGGGTCCGAGAGTTTTAGAGCACATCGTGGATACGGTGCTTTACTTTGAGTCGGGCGACGAGTTCGGCTACCGCGTGCTCCGAAGCGCGAAGAACCGTTTCGGATCGACCAACGAGATCGGCGTTTTCGAGATGTCCGGCGAAGGCCTGAAGGAGGTCCTGAACCCGTCGGAGTACCTGCTGGAGGGCAGATTCAAGAACGCCACCGGCGCTGTCGTGACCTGCCTCATCGAGGGGAGCCGCGCCATGCTGATGGAGGTACAGGGCCTTGTCGCGGAGACGCAGTACGGTCTCGCGCGTCGTCAGGCAAACGGTATGGATTATAACCGTCTTACGATGCTGCTGGCGGTGCTGCAGAAGCGCGCGGGCGTCAACATCGGCCAGATGGACGCCTATGTGAACATCGCCGGCGGCATGAAGATCACGCAGCCGTCCGCGGACCTTGCGGTTATCCTCGCCATTATGTCATCCCTTCGCAATGTTGCCGTTCCGGAAGACACGGTCGTCTTCGGCGAAGTGGGCTTAAGCGGCGAAGTACGTTCGGTACCGCAGGCAGCGGACCGGATCCGCGAGGCAAAGCGCTTAGGCTTCAGCCGCGTGATCATGCCGCAGGTAAACTTACGCAGCATGGAACCTGTAAAGGGCATCGAGATCGTCGGCATCAACTTTATCGGAGAGATGTTCGGGCTGCTGTAATACTCTGTCCGCAGCAAAGCTGCCCTTAAACATCCGGGATGTCCGGCGTTCCGCCGGGCTGAAAAACAAAAACAGATTAGGAATCACCATATATGTCAGAAAAATTAGTTTCATTATTTACCGCGGCGCTCGGCGGCAAACTGGGCAATGAAGTCATCTGCTTCATCATTTCCCTCTTTCCGATCCTGGAGCTCAGAGGAGGCCTGCTCGCGGCGTCGCCGGCATTTCTGAACGTTCCGATGATGAAGGCACTTCCATGGTGTATTGTCGGAAACCTGCTTCCGATCCCGTTTGTGCTGCTCCTCATCGAAAAGATCCTGCAGCTGATGGAGCGGTGGGAGCTGACCCGCGGGTTTGCCATGTGGCTTAAGAAACGCGCGGAAAAAAACAAGGCGCAGATCGAGCGCTACGGTTTCTGGGGACTGGTGCTTTTTGTCGGCATTCCGCTTCCCGGTACCGGCGCATGGACGGGCAGCCTTGTCGCGGCGCTTCTGCACATGCCGTTTCGCAAATCGATGCTTGCCTGCATTATCGGCGTTCTGATGGCGGCAGTTATCATGTGCTTCATCTCGTACGGCATACTGGGTATTTTTGCCTGACGCATGGCAAACGAGACGCGTCGCAGGCAGCATTGACAGATAAAGGATTACAAAAGGAGAGCAGGATATGAAGATTGAAACAAGGATCACCTTAAATGACTGGGAACAGCTCGGAAATGTGCTTTATGCAGGCGGCTCCCGGGTGTTTGCCAACCTCATCAGCCTGCTTTGCTTTTACTTTGCGTATAAGTACTACAAGGCGGGACAGGGAAACCTCTTTGCATATTATCTGATGGCGCCGGTGCTGATCCAGGGCGTGACGCTTTTCCTGCGCTACCGCAAGATCCAGAACCACAAGAAGTTCTTTATCGATACCTATCAGGGAAAGGACGTCGATCTGGTCTATACCTTCAACAAGACCAACTTTACGATCGACAATGCCGTCAACAAGGACCGTATGACCTACGACTACGAGGTGCTGGCGGAGTTTATCGACACGCCGGACGACCTGATCATCGCCGCCTATGGAAGACAGTGGTTCATCATCAACCGGAAGGCTGCGGAGGAGAACAACCTGAAAGCCTTTCTTCTGGAGAAAAACCCCGCGATCAAGGTGGCGCGGAAAAAGATCCTCGGGATCTTCTGACAGAAAACAGGAACAGTTTATGATTGCCGGATTCAGACAAAAGGTATGTCTGCAAAACGGCAATCTTTTTTTTATTTCTTTTGATGAATATTTATGATAAAATATGATAAGCGCCATTTAGCTTGGTTCCGTGACGAAGGCATAAACGGCGCTTGGTCTTCATGTTATCTGTTTAAGAAAGGAAAATATGTATCATGAAAGGTTGGGAATTTACAGGAACTCATCAGCCGCTGAAGATCGTTGAGAAGCCGGATCCGAAGGCAAAGCCGGGTTATGTTGTTTTAAAGACACTGGCAGGCGGCCTTTGCCATTCAGATGTATCCGCGCTGGATATCGAGTCCTGGATGGGCAGCTTCAAGGTGCCTGTGATCATGGGCCATGAGGTCTGCGGACGTATCGTCGAGATCGGCGAGGGCGTTGAGGGCTACGAGATCGGCGATGTCGTTGCAGTTTGCCCGCTTTACGCAAAGGACGGCACGACGCCGGGCTATACCAGAGACGGCGGCTACGGCACCATGACGACCGCTCCGGTCGAGCAGCTTGTAAAGGTTCCTGCAGGACTTCCCGCATGGAAGGCAGCGGCAGCGACGGACGCGGGCGCTACTTCCTATCATGCAGTCTGCACAGTCGGCGGCGTCAAGCCCGGCATGAAGGTCGGCATCATCGGTGTCGGCGGCCTGGGACAGTTTGCGGTCCGTATCGCGGTCGTTAAGGGATGCGAAGTCTATGTCGCTACGAGAAAGAAGTCTGCACAGGACCTGGCACTGAGCCTCGGCGCGAAGGAAGTCAAGCCCAGCATCACGGATTTTGCGGACAAGAACCTGGATGTCATCATTGACTTCGCAGGTGCCGGACAGACCACGGCAGACGCACTGAATACCGTCAAACAGTACGGCAAGGTCGTACTCGTAGGTATGGCTACCGACAAGTCCACGATCTATACTTACTCCATGATCTTCAAGGAGCTCACATTCATGGGCTCCCAGGGAAGCACCACGGACGATCTCAGAGACTGCATCGAGCTTCTTGCGAGCGGAGAGCTTGACCCCGAGATCCATCTCTGCAAGTTTGATGAGATCGCGGAAGGCATTGAGAAGCTTCGCCGCGGCGAAGTTAGCGGTCGTCTGGTCTGCGTCTATGACGACTGATCTGACTGACTGAAGGTTCCGCTCTTTGATCGGATTACCGACATTTTTAAGTGAGCCCCATCCGGTGAAAAAGGATGGGGCTTCACTGTATTTGCTATGAGGCCGGGATTATGAACGAAACAGGCATCGAAACCAGACTCGTATACGGATTCCTGGACGCAGGGAAGACCACATATATCGAGGATTGTATACGAAATGATTTTTTTCATAAATACGGGAAAACACTGATCCTTTGCTTTGAGCAGGGAGAAGCGGAGTATGACGAAGAGGCGCTTTCGGAAAGGCGGAGCTTTGTCGCTTATTATGATGCCAATGAAGACGTCGGCGCATTCTGTCTGCGCGCGATAGATACGCACCATCCGGACCGGATCTATGTGGAAATGAACACTATGATACAGGATCTGAAGGAAAAACTACCGTCCTCAATGCGGATCGTTTCCGCGGTCACCTGGATCGACTGGGCAACGCTGGATCTCTACTTTGCCAACTTCCGGCAGATGATCAGCCGGATGGTCGGAGACTCTCTGCAGGTAACGTTCCGGGGCTGCCCGTCAAAAGAGCTGCTTTCGCCCTACAGTCAGGCATTCCGCCTGATGAACCAGAAGGCGTCCTACTTGAGGCAGGATGCGATGGGATACCATGAAAAGGCGTTCGACCTTTTCCTGCCGTTTTCACTGGAGGATTCCGAGATCACCGTCACCAAGGCGGATTTCCTCCCGCTCTGGCTCGACGCTCTTGATCATCCGGAGCACTATGAAGGAAAAAAGCTGAAGTTTGCCGACCCGCTTGAACTTAGGTACAGTCCGTCGGACGGAGCCTGGTCTGTCGGAAGGGTCGTCATGATCTGCTGCATGGCGGACCTCCAGTTTATGTCGTTCTGTCTGGAAGCTGACGGACAGGATATGGATGAAGGATGGATCATCCTGGAAGCGGCTGCCGGGATCAAAACCGGCACTTA
>JAFTBX010000074.1 GCA_017455005.1 Lachnospiraceae bacterium
CTGCTGAGATCCGGTATCCCGGAGATAAGACAAAAAGACCCTGCAGGAACGCAGGGTCTGCTTTGCCGTGACTGTACGGCGAAGGACCGAAGCTTTCAGGAATGCCGCTGCCTGGCAGTATACGACGACGTGATGCAGGAGATTCTGACTGATATCAAGTACAGGGGCAGGAAAGAGTATACGCATCTGCTGGGACTTCTTGCGGCAAAACAACTGGGGCCGTGGATCGCGGCAGTTCGGCCGGATGCTTTCGTGCCGGTCCCGGTACATCCGGAAAGAAAGCAGGTGAGAGGCTATAATCAGGCTGAACTAATGGCGGAAGAACTGTCGCGGGCTCTGTACTGCACAGGCATCATCGGAAATCGGATGATTCCTGTGCGTACGGATCTTCTGATCCGGGCGAAAAAAACAACGGCACAGAAAGAACTGAATGCCGATCAGCGTCTGATGAATCTTCAGGGGGCATTTGCCGTGACCGGCAGGATCACCGGACATCCACGACTGATGATCATCGATGATATCTATACGACCGGATCTACACTCAACGCATGTTCGGAGGTGCTGCTGCGCGCAGGAGCAGCGGAAATTTACGGACTCTGCATGGCTGCCGGAACAGACAGCTGATGAAAACGGGCCCCTCAAAAAGAGGGACCCGTTCAGTAGTAACAGGGAAAAATCTATTAAAGCTTGAAATCTTCCATGTAGCCGTCCGCATCGAACTGATAGGTGAACGGACCGGAAAGGATCTCGACGTCGTCTCTGTCCTTGATGTCCGGAAGGATCGCCTCAGAAACTTCCAGCTCGCTGACAGTCAGCGTATCGCGGATACGCGCGACTCTCGGGTTGAGGAAGTCTGCTCTTGCACAGGTACGGATCGCAAGGCGTAAAGCCAGGAAGTCGTTGTTCTGGTAAACCGGGATCTTGCCGCCATGCACACAGGTGTTGGTGGTCAGATTGATCCAGGTGCTTGCCCAGTCACAGCTGTCCAGGCAGCGCTTGGTCGTGATATCCGCAAGGCCGAGACCGCAGGCGTTATGATGGCTCTGCTCTGTCAGTCCGCGGATAAAGAGCTTCTTACAGTGGAAATCGTCCTCAAAACCGGGCATGAATCCGCGTCCGGTAACGTTGGGGTCAGCGCCTTCGCCGCTGATGTTCTTGCCGATCCGGTCGATGATGAGAACGTCGATGTTGTCGAACTTCATTCTCGGGAGACGGCGTTTCGCGATCTGAAGCATCTCATGGTCACCTTCAAAGATGTCATCATGCGCAAACGCGCGGATCTCGGAAATGTCATCGTATGCGTTCTGTACAACAGCGATACCCATGATCACAGGCATCTTGGAAAGGAACTCCTTTGCGACGAGCGGCACACGCTCTCCAAAGGTGTCGAAGCCCTGCTGATGGAACCAGGAACAGCCATAGTGCTTGGCGAGACCGATCGCCATCATTTTACACATGCCGGACTCAACATATCCCTTGAAATCCGTGTGGGGCTTAACCTTGTTGTAGAGGATAATGCCGTCTGCCTCGGCAGCGTACTTATCGCAGTAGACCGGTGTGTGGACCTTATCCGGGATCTCACCGATCTTGACGACTTCCATGCTGGCCTTGATCGGCACACCCATCGCTTCTTCGGTGACGCCGTAGCCGTTGATGATCTCCAGATTGCCTTCTACAGTTCCGCCGCCATGGCTGCCCATTGCGGGAACAATGAACGGCTCTGCGCCCCATTTCTTCAGGGTGTCGCAGATCGTGCGGACCATCAGTGCGTTGTCCGGGATGCCGCGGCTTCCGACGGTGATCGCGATGGACTTGCCTTTGATCCAGTCGCGGTCGATTTTGACACTCTCCATCTCATTGATCAGATGGGATTTGATATCATCGATCTTGTCGTTTTCATACAGCTCACGGATTCTGTACATCTTGGGCATCGGTACGTCTTCGATACCCTGTACCGGAAATGAAATCTCAGGAAAATCAATAAATGTCATGGCAAACTCCCTCTTTAAGCGGCCGTTCAGCACCCCGGGATCAGGGTGCTGAATGGTCTTAAAAATGAATTGTTTAAAGGATAATGGCTTGCAGAGACCGGTAGTTATACGGTCGTGCCCTCTGCCAGCTTGATGTAGCTTTCCGTACGGTCAGCGGCATCCTTCTCAGCCTTTGCGAACAGCTCCTTCGCGATATCCGGGAACTTACGCTCCAGGGAGGAATAACGAACTTCCTTCATCAGGAAATCACGGAAGTTTGCTGTCGGCGGCTTGGAGTCAAGGATGAACGGATTCAGGCCCTGCTCCTTACGGCGCGGATCATAGCGCCAAGCATGCCAGTAGCCGCACTCTACAGCTTCCTTGATGCGGAGCTGCGCGTTGCTCATGCCGCCCTTGATGCCATGGTTGACACACGGAGCGTATGCGATGATGACTGACGGTCCGTCGTAGCTCTCTGCCTCACGGATCGCGTTCAGCGTCTGCTGCGGGTCATAACCCATAGCGACCTGTGCGACGTAGACATAACCGTAGCTCATGCACATACGGCCCAGATCCTTCTTCTTGGTCTTCTTGCCGGCTGCAGCGAACTGAGCGACAGCTGCGGTCTGGGTAGCCTTGGAGGACTGTCCGCCGGTGTTGGAGTATACTTCGGTATCGACGCAGATGATGTTAACATTCTCGCCGGAAGCGATGACGTGGTCAAGTCCGCTGTAACCGATATCGTAAGCCCATCCGTCGCCGCCGACGATCCACTGGGATACCTTCGGCAGGTAGTCTTTACGATCAAGGATCGTCTTCACCAGCTCATCCTGCGGTGCAGCTTCCAGAGCTGCGATCAGCTTATCGGAGCGCTGACGTGTTCCTTCGCCGGAATTGTAGCCTTCGAGCCACTCGTTAGCTGCTGTCTTGACAGCTTCGTCGCTGGTCTTTGCAATGAGTTCTTCCACTCTGGACTTGAGCCACTTACGGACTGCCGCAGAGCCGAGGAACATACCATAGCCGTACTCAGCGGTATCTTCGAACAGGCCGCTTGCCCATGCAACACCCTGACCCTTGTCATTGGTGCAGAACGGGATCTCCGGTGAACCGCCCCAGATATGGGTACATCCCGCGGAGTTGGCGATACGCATATGGTCGCCGTACAGCTGGGTGATCATCTTGATGTAAGGAGTCTCGCCGCAGCCTGCGCATGCGCCGGAGAACTCGATATAAGGCTTCAGGAACTGGCTGCCCTTGACAGTGTTCGTTGCCTTTGCTTCCTTCTGGCTGACCTTCTTGATGGAGTATTCCCACTCCGCGCTGTTGGACTCGCGGATCGGGGCAAGCTCGGTCATCTCGAGCGCCTTGGTCGGACATGCCTTGATACATACGCCGCAGCCGGTGCAGTCAAGGCCGGAGATCGCCAGATGATACTGGAGACCGTCATAACCGTTTGCCTTCTTGAGCGCGTAGCCTTCAGGAGCTGCAGCTGCCTCTGCATCATTAAGGAGGATCGGACGGATAACAGCGTGCGGGCACATAGCGGAGCAGCGGTTACACTCTACGCACTTTTCAGCATTCCAGGTCGGAACTTCGATCGCGATGCCGCGCTTCTCATACTGCGTATAGCTCTGCTCCCAGCTGCCGTCTTCGTGGCCGTTGAATGCGCTGACCGGAAGATCGTTGCCTTCCTGGCGTGCCATCTTGAAGAGGACATTTCTGAAGAACTCCGGAACATCCTTCTTGTCATCGGTGTCAGTATCGACTGCATCCTTCCAAGCTTCCGGAACCGCGACTTCGTGGACGTGGCTGATGCCGGCGTCGATTGCCGCAAAGTTCATGTCGATGATGTCCTGACCTTTTGCGCCGTAGGTCTTGACGACCTGCTCCTTCAGGTACTTCACTGCGTCATCGACCGGGAGGATCTTGGTGATGCCGAAGAATCCTGCCTGCATGACCATGTTGATACGGCTGCCGAGGCCGAGATTCTTGGCGATATGGAAAGCATCCAGTGTGAAGAACTTTGCCTTCTTCTCATAGATCTTTCTCTTAAGTGCTGCCGGAAGGTTCTGCTCGAGCTCTTCATCGGACCAGATGGTGTTGAGAAGGAAATCGCCGCCTTCTTTCAGGTCATCGATCAGCGGATACTTGGTTACGTAAGCCTGGTTGTGGCACGCAATGAAGTTTGCTGCCTTGATCTGATAGGAACCCTTGATCTCCTTCGGACCGAAACGGAGATGGGAGATCGTTACGCCGCCGGATTTCTTTGCATCATATGCGAAGTAAGCCTGTACGTTGTAGTCGGTGTTGTCGCCGATGATCTTGACTGCGGACTTGTTAGCGCCGACAGTACCGTCAGAACCGAGGCCCCAGAACTTACAGGAGAAGTTGCCGTCCGGAGTGGAGTCAAACGGCTCTGCGAAATCCGGAAGGGAGGTATTGGTGACATCATCAACGATCGATACGGTAAATCCGTTCTTCGGCTCATCCTGATCGAGGTTCTGATAGACTGCCATGACATCCATCGGAGTGAAGTCCTTGGAGCCGAGGCCGTATCTTCCGCCGACGACCTTGATGTTGCGGCCTGCGCCGAACAGAGCGTTGCAGACATCGAGATACAGAGGCTCGCCGGGAGCGCCGGGCTCCTTGGTTCTGTCAAGGACAGCGATCTTCTTGACGCTTGCAGGAATCGCTTCGAGGAGCTTGTCCGCGCAGAACGGACGATAGAGATGAACCTCTACGAGGCCGAGCTTCCTGCCGCGCGCATTCCAGTAGTCGAGTGCTTCACGGACAACGCCTGCGGAGGAACCCATGGTGATGATGATTTCTTCAGCATCCTCTGCACCGAAATAGTTGAACGGCTTATAGTCTGTTCCGCAGATCTCGTTGATCTTGTTCATGTATTCTTCGATCACGCCGGGAACTGCAAGGTAGTACTTATTGGTCGACTCACGTGCCTGGAAGAAGACGTCCGGGCTTTCAGCCGATCCGCGTGACTTCGGATGATCGGAGTTAAGAGCGTTGTCACGGAATGCCTTGAGGGCATCATAGTCGACAAGCTTAGCGAGTGTGTCATAGTCAAGGACTTCGATCTTCTGGTACTCATGGCTGGTACGGAAACCGTCAAAGAAATGAAGTACCGGAATATGGCTCTTGATCGCGGAAAGGTGAGCGATTGCTGCCATATGGAATGCCTGCTGGACAGTGCTGCCTACCAGCATGGTGAAACCGGTTGCACGGCAGTTCATGACATCCTGGTGATCGCCGTAGATCGAAAGGGCGTTGGATGCGAGCGCACGTGCGCTGACATGGAAGACACCGGGAAGCAGTTCGCCGGCGATCTTGTGCATGTTGGGAAGCATCAGCATCAGACCCTGGCTGGCTGTGTAGGTTGAACCGAGGGCACCGCCCTGAAGTGCACCGTGCAGAGCACCTGCAGCGCCGCCTTCATGCTGCATCTCGCGGATCTCGACCTTCTCGCCGAAGATGTTCTTTTTGCCGTTTGCAGCCCACTCATCCATCATTTCAGCCATGACGGATGAAGGTGTGATCGGGTAAATCGTTGCGACTTCGGTAAATGCGTACGAAGCCATCGCGGCAGCGGTGTTGCCGTCAACAGTTACTTTTTTGAAATTGCTCATTTGGCACCTCCGAAATTGGCCTTTCTCTTCTCAAGAAACGCTGTCATACCTTCCATTTTCTCATCTGTAGCAAAGCAGAGACCGAATGCGTCCGCTTCCATCTGGAGTCCGTTCTGAAGATCCATGTCCATACCGCTTTCAATGCAGCGCTTTGCGACTGCCACTGCGAACGGACCGTTCTTCAGTACACGGCGGATCATATCCGTACAGACGGCCATCAGTTCTTCCTTCGAGGTTACCTTGTTTGCAAGACCGATCCTGTAAGCCTCTTCGGCATTGATGCGGTCGGTTGTGAGGATGAGCTCCTTTGCGCGGCCCTTGCCGATCAGTCTCGCGAGACGCTGCGTTCCGCCGAAACCGGGGATGATGCCAAGGCCGACTTCCGGCTGACCGAAGATCGCATTGTCGGACGCGACACGGATATCGCATGCCATCGCAAGCTCACAGCCGCCGCCAAGCGCGTAGCCGTTGACTGCTGCAACAGTGACGATCGGAAGCGCCT
This sequence comes from Lachnospiraceae bacterium, assembly GCA_017455005.1. Taxonomy (GTDB): domain Bacteria; phylum Bacillota; class Clostridia; order Lachnospirales; family Lachnospiraceae; genus Avilachnospira. The sequence continues at coordinate 6,114 of JAFTBX010000074.1, forward strand.
CGAGGCTGGAGAAGACCTTGTCTGCGAGCATAGCAAAACTTCTGCCCTTTTCTGCGCCGGAATTGACCATCTCAGAGATGTCTGCACCTGCAACGAAAGACTTGGGACCGGCGCCGGTAATAATCAGACCCTTTACCTCCGGGTCAGCGGCAACGGCATTGATGCAGGCCCCGAGTTCCTCGATCGTCTCAGTGTTGAGAGCGTTGAGAGACTTGGGATTGTTGATGGAGATGACGGCAATGCCGTCATTCACTTCATACAATAAGTGGTTGTACATAGGTGTTTATCCTCCTTAAAAATGCCACACACATTGTTTGTTCGTTAATACCGCACATTGTGCGAAAAATGGCTACTATTATGTTAAATTATTTCAGGCACATCGTCAATGACGAGGAGAAAAAAAATAGTTACAATGTTTGTAAGTCTGAATTGTGCAAGGTTATAAAGGCACGAACACTATGACAGCATGGAAGCCAGTCTTGCCGCGCTTGAACGGAGCTCATTCTGACAGACGGCGATCTTTTCCGGCGTCATACGGATCGAAGGGCCGGAACAGCTGATGGCCGCGATCGGATAGTTTTGCGGGTTCAGAATCGGCACTGCAACGCAGGTCAGGCCGTACTCCATTTCTTCGCTGTCGAGCGCGAAGCCCTGTGAGCGTATCTTCTTAAGTTCGGAACGCAGCGTAGCTTCACTGGCATGCGTGTTGTCCGTAAGATTGCGGAAATCCGTGGCTGCAATGAGCTCATCCTGTTCTTCCTGGGGAAGATAGGCGAGGATCGCCTTTCCGACGCCTGTACAATACATCGGGAGGCTCATGCCGACAGTCGTAGAGATACGCATGGAGTGCGGGCTTTCCTTCTTGGCAATATAGATAACGTTGTTGCCCTGACGACGGACATAGTTGATCGTTTCTCCGAGATTTTCAACAAGGGACTCCAGCTCCCGGCTGATCACGGTCCGGCCCTCCGCATCGACCTTGTTGCCGAGCCGGAATAATTCGAGGCCCAGCATATAAAGGCCAGTACTCTTGTCCTGCTCCAGGAAGCCCAGTTTGGTAAGCGTGCTGACGATACCGAAGGTGGTTGACTTGGTGAGACCGACTTTTTTGGATATCTGCGTGATCCCCAGCTTACTGTCCTGATCAAAGCAGTTAAGTATGTTGGCTACTCTTTCTATCGATTGGATCATAATTCCACTTCTTTCGTTAATATTATGAATTTGAAAGCTGACTATTGCGTAGCATTGTCGAACAGCTTCCTATATTGTAGCATCGTTCTTTAAAATAATGCAAGATACATCCGGATGGAATCAGGTCCGAAAGATGAGAATTAGGATAATCACTAATTAAAGTAGTTCAATTTTGGACATTATGAACATTGAAAAATGCAATAGATGCTGTTAATCTACAATAAGTCCTATAATTATGTATAATGTATTACAATATAGCACACATTGAAAGGAGCTCGGATTTATGGCTTTTGTAAGAAAAATTACTGACGAACCGATCAGGACGGATCATCTGAGAGGCGGTGCCGGATATGTGCTGGCGAAGCCGATCCTGTCAGGACGTGACGAAATGTACGATAAGGGACGCCTTTTCAATCACATGATCCTTGAGCCGGGCTGCGAGGTCGGCCTTCATAAGCATGAGGGAGAAGGGGAAACCTACTATATATTAAAAGGAAAGGGAAAATACTACCGCGGAAGTGAGATAGTGGAAGTTGGCCCGGGCGATGTGACTTACTGTGGCGACGGTGAGGAGCACGGACTTATGAATGACGGGCCGGAAACGCTGGAAATGATTGCACTGATTCTGGATTGCTGATTTTATTTTATCCGGGATTGTGGTAAAATTTTAACGTGAGAGCAGCAGAATAGTAGAGAATTTATTTAAGAAGGGAATACATTTATGATCAATGGTATGTTTATCGATCCCAAGGACTGCGTCGTCACACTGGCGGCAGCAGCAACCCCGGGAGATAAGGTCTGTTATGTGGATGAGGGAGTCCGCAAAGAAGTCGAAGTGCTTGACGCGATTCCGATCTACCACAAGATGGCAGTTAAGCCGGTAGCAAAAGGCGGTCGGGTGATCAAATACGGAGAACTGATCGGCATTGCGTCTCAGGACATTATCCCTGGACAGCATGTGCATACTCACAATGTTGAAGAGCCGGAAAGGGGATAAAGCAATGACAGAATTTTACGGATACAGAAGAGCGGACGGAAGACCCGGCATCAGAAACTATGTTCTTATCCTTCCGACCAGCGTATGCGCTTCTGATGTAGCGAACATCATCGCGAGTCAGGTGGACGGCGCAGTGAGCTTTCATAATCAGGTAGGATGCTCCCAGGTCACTTCCGACCTTGAGATGTCATTCGACTTTGAGGTTGGATTTGCGGCAAACCCCAATGTTTACGCGGTTGTCCTCGTGTCTCTCGGCTGCGAGGGATGTCAGTGCGATGAGGTAGCGGACAGGATCGCGAAGAGGACGAGCAAACCTGTCGCAAAGGTTATTATTCAGGAAGCGCGCGGTACGCTGAGAGCAGTAGAACTGGGCGTGCGCTACGCAAAGCAGTTTGCGGCAGAAGCGTCCATGATGCAGAAGGAAAAGTTCCCGATCACAGAGCTTCTGATGGCGACGGAATGCGGTGGATCCGATCCGACATCCGGCCTTGCCGCAAACAATGTTATCGGTGCTCTGTCAGACAGACTGGTAGACGAGGGCGCGGCAACGATCCTTTCCGAGACGCCTGAGTTCATCGGCGGTGAGCATCTTCTCGCTGAGCGTGCCGTGACGCCGGAGGTCCACGACAAGGTACTGAACATAGTGCACAGATACGAGGAATCGGTTCGGAATGCCTGCGGAGAGGATATCCGCAGCGGCAACCCGACGCCCGGAAACAAGGCCGGCGGCATCACGACCCTGGAGGAGAAGTCTCTCGGATGCATTCATAAGGGCGGAAGCCGTCCGATCACGGAAGTCTATGATTATGCCAAGGAGATCCCGGCAGAACAGAGAGGCCTCGTGATCATGGATACCCCGGGCAATGATCCGAGTTCCATGACGGGCATGGCAGCCGGCGGCGCGCAGGTATGCGTTTTCTCAACAGGACGCGGAACGGCGCTTGGCAACCCGATCATGCCGGTCATCAAGATCACCGGCAATGCGGACACCTTTGACAAGATGGAGGACAACATCGACTTTGATGCCAGCCGTTACATCAAGGGAACCCATACGATTGAGGAACTCAGGGACGAACTTTATAATGTGCTGGTGGAGACCTGCTGCGGCAAGCAGACCAAGTCGGAAGCGCTCGGCATCAACGAGATCGCCGTCATGCGCACCTGCAATTACGTCTAAAAGGTTTTGAGTAGGTAAAGGTATCATTTGATTAGTAATTTCAACAAAAGATAAAGCCATTTTTTGGCATAATTTTGTATTGAAATTATAATGGGATACTGTTAATCTATAAAAGTACTACATTGGGAAATACTGTACTATATTACAGCACAGAATCGCCTTAAGTTATACTGGAGGATTCAATGAAAGTAACAATGATGGGCGCAGGTGCAATGGGCGGCATGGTTGGTGCTCGTCTTGCAGCTGCCGGTAACGATGTCTGGCTGGTTGATACCTGGCCGGAGCACGTCGCAAAGATGCAGAAGGAAGGGTTGGTCCTTGACACAAAAGATGGCACAAAAGTGCTCAAGGTCAATGCGACTACCCGCGTACAGGATGTATACGATCAGAACGGTTATGCTGAACTAGTAATCATTTTTGTCAATGCGAACTTTACTGATCAGATCACGCGTGACGCGTTGGCTATTATCGGACCGGATACCTATGTTCTGACGATGCAGAACGGTGTTGGCAACGCAGATATTATCGCGAGGTATGTTCCGAAGAATCGTATTATCTGCGGGACCACGCTTTGTGCCGGTGTTGTAGAAGGACCCGGACATGTAAGAGACTCAAGCCAGGATTATTATACGGCGATTATGCCCATGGAGGGTCCTGTCACCGATAAGATCGCGGAGGTGTGCGATACTTTAAACGGCGCGGGACTTCAGTGCGAAGCTTCCGCGGGAGCTGAGACGGCAATCTGGCGCAAGATGTGCGTAAACTGCTGCACCTGCGGCATTGGTATGATCACGAGGCTCAGCTGCGGACAGGTTTGCGAAGAGCCGGACGGCGCTGCTTTGGTCAGAGAAGTCATTAAGGAAGTATGCGAAGTCGCCAACGCGAAGGGCCTGGGTCTGGATTATGAGACCGAGGTGGCACATTTCTTCAAGGTATATACGCCAAGCACACATTATTCATCGATGAACCAGCATGCCAGAAAGCATATCAAGACAGAAGTCGAGACGATTACCGGCGCAGTTGTCCGGGAAGGCAACAGGCTGGGAATCCCGGTTCCGTATAACACCACGATCTACCATCTGATCCGGATGATTCAGGATCACTACGAGGATCAGATGTATTGATTGTTTCAAAGGATTCATTTTTTTCAAGGAGGATGATTCAAAATGGCTAAGAAAAAGTGCAGCATTCAGGACTTTAAGCGTTATAAGGAAGAGGGACAGAAGTGGACCTGGACGATCTGCTATGACTACACCTTCGCAGGTATCGTAGACGAGTCCAAGACCGAGATGATCCTTGTCGGTGATTCACTGGGCAATGTCATGACCGGTTTCGGTTCCACCATCCCGGTAACCGTTGACATGATCTGCCATCATGCAAAGGCAGTTGTCAAGGGCGCTCCGAACACTTTCGTCGTGGGTGACATGCCTTTCGGTACATACAATGCAAGCAACGAGCAGGCTGTTATGAC